>JAJZLA010000276.1 GCA_021803845.1 bacterium
CTTATTAAGGTCAATTTTACGACGTCCGCATCTTCTTTGGAAACCGCGACGTTTGCCTTTGCCTGTTTTATAGTATTATTGACCTGATTCCATACGTCTAATTCGTAAGAAGCGCTCAAACCGGCCATATCGTTTATAACGACTTCCGTTTGATTTATTAACGCTTCGTTCTGCTTCAAAGTTGACAGCATTTGAATATAAGACGCCTTGGAAACGGCATTTTTCTCGTAGGCTTTTTTATACTGCAGATAATTAAATTTATTAACGATTAATTGGGATTTATACTGTTTTAGCTGGGCAAGCTGAAGAGAATCGTCAAGAGTTGCCAAGAGCTGATTTTTATGGACAAATTCTCCGGATTTAAAATATATGCCTTTAACCTGTCCCGCCACCTGGGTGGTTACGTTAACCGAATTTATCGCCGTTACGTTCCCTATGGTATGAATATACGGCTGCCAGTCGCCTATTTTGGAAACGGCTACGGATACCGATGCAGGCGGATATTTCATCATTTTCATCATCTGCCCGTTTTTATAGCCAATATATGCCTTGTATCCGAATATTCCGCCGAATATGACGGCTAAAACAAGAAACGCTATTATAAATCTTTTAATCATAAAATTACCTTTATTTTAATATTTAGATTTATATTTTATTTTAATCTGTACAAAAAACCGATTGACAATATGACTTTATAGTCAGTATAATTAGAATATAATAAATTAAAAATTCAGTCAATTAAAATTTTAACATTATTTAATATGAAAATATCTATAACAAAAATAAAAACAAATAAAATTTTATTCCTGCTGTTTTGCCTGAGCTTCGGCTCCGTTTTTATCCTGAGCGGCTGCAGCCTGTTCAGCAGTCCCAAAAAAATTGCGGTAAAAATCCCAAAAAAGTTCAAATATGCCCTTAAAACCGGCAATATGCCGGTAAAAAACGACTGGTGGAAAAATTTTGGCGATAAAGAGCTGGATATTTTAGTCGGCGAGGCGGTTAAAAACAATTTAAATTATCTTATCGCGGTAAAAAATATTCAGGTCGCCAAAACTTACGTTTCGCAGAATGAATCTAATTTATTTCCTGTCGTTAATTTCAATTTCAGCACTACTAGAAATAAACTTCCGGGCTACGAAACTTCGATATTCTCAGGCAGCGGTTCTTCAGGCGCCGCTTCCACGGTAATTTATAATTTAAATCAAGCCGGTTTGAGCGCTTCTTATGAATTAGACGCATGGAATCAGGTCAATAACGCTATAAAACAGGCAAAGGCAAACGTCGCGGTTTCCAAAGAAGATGCGGACGTCGTAAAATTGACCTTAATAAGCAATGTAGCTCAGGCTTATTTTCAAATATCGGCTTTAGAAAAATCTGCGGATAATCTCAGAAAACAATATGCCGCCGAAAAAGAAATTTTAAAGCTTTATATGATTCAATATAAAGACGGACTCATAGATGCGGAACCGGTAGAAACCGCGAAAACAAATCTCGAAATCTTAAAAACGGAATTGAACGATTCCGTAAAACTTCAGGATATTACCGAAAACACGCTGGCTTATTATATAGGAAAATTCCCGGAAAAATTCAAATTCAAAA
The DNA here is from genome assembly GCA_021803845.1 of bacterium. The sequence goes on from JAJZLA010000276.1 coordinate 1,600, forward strand.
CCGATACCAAAGCAGGAAATTTTAACGGCTATAACGGCATGAATTATTCTAATCTTATACCGCCGAACATTCCTTCGGAAATTTTAACGCAAAGGCCGGACGTCAAAGGAGCCGAATACAGCGTCTTATCATACGCTTACGCTAAAAAAGAAAGCCTTGCTAATTTTTTTCCGGTATTAAACCTGACGGGCAACTACGGTTACGCAAGTCCTGGCCTAAACAATTTCGTTACCGATACTAACAGCGTATGGAATTTCGGATTGAATATTTTGGCGCCTATATTTAATTACAAAACAAATATAAGCATATACAAGAGGTCTAAACTGCAGTATCAGCAGGCCGTGTTAAACTATCGTAACGCCGTAATAAACGCTTTCAGCGAAACCGACAGCGCTCTAGCAAATTACAAGAGGGACGTTAAAACCCTGAAAAGCTACGAAAACAATTTTAACTATTCCCTTAAACTGTTTCACATTTACGGGATTCAGTATAAAACAGGCATTGCAAGCCGTATAACATATCTGACGTATAAGCTGGACATGCTTAACGCCGAATATAACCTGATAAATCAAAACCTTCTTTTGCAGGAAGACGTCATAGGCGTATATAATGCACTGGGAATGGGATTAAAAACCGATTAATATTCGGGCAGATTTCTTAAATCTTTGCCTAATTCCATATACAGAAGCAGTTCCATAATTTTCTGGGCATGGTCGGCAAATCTTTCGTATTTTCGTGCAATAAAAATATAAGTTATATTGTTCTCAAGCGTGGTTAAATTTTTTATCGATGCGTTTATAATATCCACTACGATTTTATGGGACAGCATATCTATAACGTTTTCGTCTTTTATTATAATATCTTTAAGTCCTATATTTTCCTTTGCGCCGTCGGCATACATTTTCATCGCCATTTTAAGCATTTCGCCGTCCCTGGATGCAACGTCTTCCAGATATGAATATACGCATTTAAATTCTTCCGACGAAGAAGTTCCGTCAGTCAGTTTAAGCCCTATCTGGCATACCGAAGCGCATAAATCGCCCATTCTTTCGAGGTCTGTTATAATTTTCATCGTAGTCGTTATAAACATTAAATCGGCAGCTTCGGGTTGATATAAAGCCAGAAGTTTTATGCAATTTTCATTAATGCTGACTTCCAGCGAATTGACTTTAAGGTCGTTTTTAATGGTCTCTTCCGCAAGATTCTTATCCCTCTCGAATAAAAATCTGGTTGCGCTGTTCAGCTGGCCGTTGACTATCTCGCTCATTTCAACGACGTTTTTCTTTAATTTCATAAGCTCGCTATCTAATATATTCACCGAAAACCCCTCTCCTTTTATAGGGAGCAGATTTTAAATCTGTTCCCGGATTTATTAAGAAAATTTATTATTTTTAATATCTGCTCGTTATAAAGTTTTCCGTTCTTTTATCTTTAGGCCTCGTAAAAAAAGCCCCCGCTTCATCGAATTCTATAAGCTCTCCGTCCAGAAAAAAACCGCTGTAATCGGAAATTCTTCCCGATTGTTGAACGTTATGGCTTACTACTATTATAGTATAATATTTTTTGAAAGAATTTATCAAATCCAGTATAATGCTCGTCGAAACAGGGTCAAGATAAGCCGTCGGCTCATCCATTAAGAGTATCGAAGGATTGGTAGCAATAGCTCTTGCTATGCATAGCCTCTGCTGTTGTCCGCCGGAAAGAGAAAGCGCCGATTTGTTCAGCTTGTCTTTCACTTCATCGTAAAGCCCGGAATATTTCAGGCATTTTTCTACGCGCTCGACGATA
>JAJZLA010000277.1 GCA_021803845.1 bacterium
TTTCGTATTTCCGATAGTCTTAGCCGCCCTCGTCATATTATAATCGTTCTCCTTAAGAATTTCTTCTACGCGCTCTTTAGTCCATTCTGTCTTTTTGCCAGGTTTTGAAGCCTTATAGATGTCGTTCAAGTTTTTAACGAATAGGTAGGGTTCTTTTGGATTGTCGTTTCTTCAAAAATGATAAAAATATATTAAAAACTTACTTTGAATCAAATAAATTTGATTTAATTTACGCGTTTGTTTTTTTTATTCCTTATTTTATATATTTTAGAACAAGCATTAGGCGATAGATATCCTAATGACGATGGCAGTATTGCTGATTATAGCGAGGACTCCATTCTTGCTAAAAAATATTGTGAAATTACCGGAGGCGTTAAAAAAACTATTAATAATATTGGAGAGTTTATTATATTATAAGTTATAAATCTTTAGATATTTAATTTTTTGCAATTAAATCACAAAAAGTGGTATAATTAAATATATTTTTAATTATATTAAATTAAATTGAAGTTAATTAAATATTCAGTAAGAGATTAAATTTATGTTAGTAGAATTTAAAGTTTCTAATTATCTTTCTATAAGCGAAGAACAGACTCTAAGCATGGTTGCGAACAATGCCGACAAAACATTGCTGAATCATATTAAAGAGTTTGATAAATACAAGATTAAAGTTCTAAGAACGGCTGGAATATTTGGACCGAATGCTTCCGGTAAAACCAATATGCTTAAAGCTATAGATTTTATGAAAAAATTAGTATTGTATTCTTCGCAAAATCTTCCCATTGCTCCGACAGGTGTTGTTCCGTTTAAATTTTTAAAGGGAAAAGATAATCGTTTATCAAAATTCGAAACGACTTTCATTCTTGACGATGGCGTTTTGTATTCATACGGTTTCGAGTTGAGCGAAAAAGAAATATACAATGAATGGTTGCATTATTATCCAAAAAATCAGAAAAGAAATCTTTTCCAAAGAAGCAAAACTGACGGATACAAATTTGGAAGCGATATGAAGGGGCGGAATAAATCTATAGCCGATATGACAAAAGAGAATTCATTATTTTTATCGGTTGCGGCGACGATGAACGAGGAGAAAGCGAAAAATATTTATGCTTTTTTTAATAACATTTCTCCTGTGCTTAATCAAATAGATTTATTAAGCAGTATAATTTTTATGAACAATATCGTTGAGTATTATAAGAATAAAGGCAAGGATAAGTTAATAAGTTTTTTACAAAAAGCGGATTTAGGGATTACCGATTTAGAAATTAAAACTAAAAATATAAGTAAAGGAGTTGAGGTTTTGACAAAAATCCTGCAAGATAAAGGTATTGAAATTAAAAGTTCAAATAAAGAATTAGATATGGATAATCTTATAGGCGATGAAATCAATTTTACGCATGAATATGACGGTATTTCTGGTAAATTAACAATAAACGAGGAGTCAAGCGGAACGCAGAAACTATTCTATTTTTTGCCGTTTTTTATCGAAAATAAAGGTATTATTTTAATCGATGAGTTAGAATCGTCAATGCATCCTCATTTAATAAATCTTTTATTAGATTTTTATTATGATATTTATCCCGACTCGCAGCTTATTTTTAGCTCTCATAATTCCGATCTGTTAGATACGGAAAAGTTCCGCAGGGATGAAATCTGGTTTACGGAAAAAGAAAAAAACGGAAGTACGGCCCTTTTTTCGTTAGATGATATAAAACCTAAGCCGAGATTAGAGGATGATATTAAAATACGCTACCTTTATGGTCAATATGGCGCAGTTCCTAATATATAAATATATGGCTAATTAATGGCATGAGAGCTAAATAATGGTTAAATTTAAGAGGTCAAGAAAAAAGCGGGAAAGCCGTAGAATATTTTTAATAGTAACGGAAGGTAATATTGATGAAATATATTTTAAGCAATATAGAAAGCACAGAAATAATAGCGAATCAAAGGTTTATATAAACGTTAAAACTGCAGGACATGCTACAGATCCTTATAATATAGTAAGATACGCCGTAAAAGAAAAAAACAAAATTAAAGACAATAATAACGTATTGGGCGGCATATTCTGTGTCTTTGATATTGATATAGTCGTAAAAACAAAAGAAAAAACAGTAAAGGAAAATCTTTCTAAAGCTGAAAATTTAGGTAAGCGAAATAACATTAGTTTAATAACCTCGTTTCCCTGTTTCGAATTATGGCTTCTTTTGTATTTTGAAGACTATAACAAGCCCGGATTCGAATGTGAAACAGTTATAAAAGAATTACAAAAATTTTTATCATCTTATTCTAAAAATAAAAAAGAATTTGACAAAATTAATTTTTTTGATAAATATTCGGATAAATTTGGTGATGCTTTAAATCGTGCTAAAAAACTTAAATTCAAAAATAATTCAGATAATTTATTGAATTACCCCTATACCAAAATTTATGAAATATTTGAAGCAATTAAATAAATTATAGCAATTCATAATGTTGTATCATTAGGCTTTAAAAGAACGCCAATATTTTTAAAGACTAATTAGATACGAATTTATCCGTCAAAATAATCAAAACCGTTAAAGCGCTTCCGGAAGACAAGCAGTTCGAGGTTCTCGACGTTATTATAAAAAAGGTATACGATTTATTTTTTTTAATATTTTATGAAAATCAAACAATTTCAAATAGATGCATTTATCGACCGTGTTTTCGGCGGCAATCCCGCCGCAGTGTGTCCTCTTAAGGGTTGGCCGGAAGACAATATCCTTCAATCCATCGCCGAAGAAAACAACCTGTCGGAAACAGCGTTCTTCGTGCCTTCCGAAAATAACTTCGAATTAAGGTGGTTTACTCCCGTTAAAGAGGTTGACTTATGCGGGCATGCAACTCTGGCGGCGGCTCACGTCATATTCGAACACACAGAATATCCCTCGGATTACATTGTATTTAAAACTAAAAGCGGGAATTTAACGGTTAGAAAAAACGGAAATATGCTCGAAATGGATTTTCCCTTATATATGCCTAAATTAAGCGTAATGCCGGATTATCTGGCGGAAGGACTTGGAAAAACGCCCGTTACGGTGCTTGAAGCGCAGGATTACATTGCCGTATATGACAGCGAAGAAACCGTCCGCTCTATCGTTCCTGACCAGACGTTGCTTAACCGGCTCGGTTTGCGCGGAGTATCAGTTACCGCTCCAGGCGATAATGCGGACTTCGTCAGCCGTTTTTTTGCGCCTAAACTCGGCGTTCAGGAGGATCCCGTATGCGGTTCCTCTCATTGCGAACTTGCTCCTTACTGGGCAGACAGACTGGATAAAAACATTTTAAAAGCCGTGCAGGTTTCTAAGCGGGGCGGAGAGATATTATGCAGGGTGGAAAAAGAAAAAGGCCGCG
>JAJZLA010000278.1 GCA_021803845.1 bacterium
AAACGGCAAACTTTACTACGAACTTCCGAGCGGCGAAATTACGTCCGAAACGCCGGACATTTATAAAAATTGCGACGATTTATCATAACGGTAAAATAATTAAATTTAATTTTACGAAATGATTAAATTTACTTTTTCCTATATATTTACTATACTAAAATTAAATCTCTTTAAAAGCATAATAATATTAATAGCTTATAATGTAGGTTTTATGGCTCATAACCCAAAGGTCGCAGGTTAGAATCCTGCCCCCGCAACCAATTAAAACCGCAGTAAATAAGCCTTTCCTTATAATGAACTAATAATTTAAGACGATAATTTAAAAATCTTTCTTCCCTAAATATGAAAATCTGTCACATTTAAAAAGCCGCTGCCGGTTATTAAAAATTAGACATTTAATATTAAATAATGGGACTATTGCAAAATAAATAGGCATATTTCTTAAATTAAACTGAGCTACGTTTTATTATGAACATAGGACAATAAAGATATAATTTAGTTTTAATTTTTAAAAAGTTGTTATATATTGAATTAAAGAATTAAGTCTTTGTTAAATAGCCCCGCAAGCTGGGATAACCTGCGATGCTTTAAAAATTTTTTAAAGGTAAATTATGAATGAAATTATATTTATAGTCGAAGAAGACGTTGAATCCGGATATACGGCTAAAGCTCTCGGATATTCTATTTTTACTCAAGGCAAAACTATAGAAGAACTTAAGGAAAATATTAAGGACGCTTTAGAATGCCTCTTTGAGAATAAATCCGATATTCCGCATGTTGTAAGACTTCATCAAGTTAAAGAAGAACTTTTTGCATATGCCTAATAAATCCCAAGAGATATTTCAGGGGAGGAATTGGCAAGATTATTGTCTAAATACGGTTATAAAATCGGAACTCTCAGGAAATAGACCAGAAAAAAAATCAACGGTTATTAAAGTTTTCCGTTATAGCCTTGGAATTTTCGCATATAAACATTTTTTTCATATTTTCCAGCGATCTGGAATGAGCATCTTTATCCATAGAAGACACGCAATCTTCGGCTATTGCGGGATAAAATCCTCGGTTTGCGGCGTCTCTCGCAGAAGATTCGACGCCTATTTCCGTAGCTATTCCCGTAAAAATAATAGTATTAATGCTTCTGTTTTTCATCATCTGTTCAAAATAAGTCCCGATAAATATACTTGCGGTAGGTTTCTCTATTAATATATCTTCGTCTTGCGGAGATATATCTTCGAGAATATTTCTTTCGCTCGAACCTTTGCCCATGAAATCCGGAAGTTTTGCCGGATCGTCAACGTCGAAACGCTTCATCATAGCGTAATAAGACCATGAAGACCTGAATTCCTTCGCTGCCGGAGTTATGAGCGTATATATGACAGGAATCTTTCCTCTTAAAGCATTTATTAAATTTTTTATATTAGAAATAAATTCGGTTCTATTGTATATTCTGGAAACTAATCCGTTTTGGACGTCCCATACGACGAGACAAGTATGTTTTGGATTAAGTATCTCTTGTAAATTTTCATATATTTCTATACCGTTAAATTTTTTCATAAGACTAAATAGAAACCTCCTGTAAGCATAATGCTAAATTAACGTCTGTTAAAAAATACTGTTAATTAAATCGTCTCCTATTCCAAAGCCTGCTCCCATTTCTATAGCCTGCCCAAAGCCGCTGCCTAGGAGCGAACTGAAAAATCCTTTTTTTTGTTGCGGCTGTTGAGGCTGAGACTGCTGCTGATTTGCATAACCTTGATTTTGAACCGGCTGAGTAAAGCACTGATCACTGACTTGAGGAATATTTTGATGCAAAGTCTGCAAAAAAGAAAACATCTGATTTTGCTCGCTCTGAACGGAAAGTGCTATATCTTTAAGGTCTAAAAGCCATTCGCGTGCATCCTGGTTTCCGGAAGATTGTAATTTTTGTAATTTAACCGCTAAATTTTGTATTTTATCGCCGACGCTGTTTGCCTCCGATTGTAATTTTTGATACTCTGTATCGATTACCGCATAATCCATTTTTTACCTCCAATAAATTCACATTAATTAAATATTATTTCACTTTATAGTTTTGACATATTATTATACAACTTTTTCTTTTTAATTGGAAATTTCTAAAATTATAAATTCCCGCTGAAGTATTAAGAGCTAACTTCCGTTAAGGTTTCCGCTGCAGGCGTTTTCTTTTTATATTTGCGCGAACCGTACCAAACGCCGGCGGTTAACAGAACATTCGTCGCTATAATTACAATAAACGCATATTCTGGAAATTTAGACGTTCCGGGAATACCCGCGTTTAAAGGCATATATGCCATAATAGCCGTAGCAAGCGCCCTGCCTATCATTGACAACATAAAAAATTTTTCTCTTTTAACGTCTTCAGCGTTATCCGTGGAAACAGAAGACTGCTCTGAAGCCGGGATGGGATTTTTTTTGAAATTCTGCATTTTAAAAATAGCCGATACGGCTATATATCTCGAAATTATTATAAGCAGGATTATTACAAAAAGCCTGACAAAAAATTCTACTCCGACATCCGTCAATTCTACAACCACTCCAAGAAACACAAAAAAAACCGTACGAATTAAAAAAGAAAATTCATGGTTAAATTTTTTTATGACGGAATTTTTTATGCTTATTTTAAAAAAATTTATCTTTAGTTTGGTTAAAAGATCTTCGTTACCCATCATTATGCCGAAAACAAGTATGGCTATAGCTCCGTTTCCGTGAATATAGTGCATAATAAGAACTATCACCAGCATTGCGGCAAAAGTAACGGAATATGCAAACTTTGTATTGGTTAAAAATTTTAAAAGCGAATACCATATTATTCCGGCAATAACAGCAACTAATGCCGATACGGCAAAAGAATAAAGAGTTTGTAAGGCAATACCGCCGACGTTAAAACTTGCGGAAGAATTTTTCGTTATTTCTATTAAAACTATTAAAATAATTATTGCAAAAGCGTCGTTGAACGTGGATTCTATAGCTATTACCGTCTTGCTTTTTTCGGTCGCGGCGATATTCGGCAATAATGGTATTATAACCGTAGAGCTTGAACATGAAACTATAACGCCAAGCATTAAAGACTGCATTAAATCTCCGCCGCCGGTTATGTAAAACGCTCCCCCTACCAATATAATAGATAGCAAAAGTCCAATTATTATCAATACAATGGAAAGATATGACGATTTAAAAACTGTTAAAAAATCAAGCTCGATGCCGCCCTGAAACATTATTAAAACTAAGACTAAAGTGCTTAAATAAGGTGCAAACGAAAGAAAAACGCCTTGATTAAAAATATGGTAAATCGGTCCCAGCAAAAGACCTGCCGCCATTAAAAAAAGAATAGACGGATGTCGGAGTAGAATTT
>JAJZLA010000279.1 GCA_021803845.1 bacterium
GATATAGCCTATGATAAAGATGCGAGGATGAAATTATGGCGGCTGAGCGAAGAATTAATAAATAAAAGAAGTTATGAAATAGTATGAAATAAATTATTTAGGAGGTATTATGCAAAAAGCAAACGGAGCAGATCTTTTTGGTATCGATAAATCCGGTATTTCACGCCACATAAAAAACATTTATAAAGACTGCGAATTAGATGAAAAATCAACTCTTGCAAAAATTGCAACAGTTCAAAATGAAGGTAATCGAATAGTAAAACGAGAAATAGAATCTTATAATTTAGATGTTATTTTATCAGTTATTGCAATGTGCAAAAAATGCACATTGCAAATATAATAAAGGCAGATCAAGCGTTTTATTATTTTAAAAAAATTGTTAATATAATATGGGTATATTAAATAAAATTAAGAAAGGGAAACAATTTTAATTATATACATTAAATAAAAAGCACTACCCCTATGCTAAGCAAAGACGATTTAATCAGTGCTAAGCAAAGCGACCGCTAAATCTAAAAAAAATTCGGCTTCAGCTCCGGTGTCCTTTTAACTTTTTCTTAGTCCGTTTGGGCAGAGATATTTTTTACGCTTTACGGATAAGGTTAGGCTTTTATGGCTAAATTATGTTTTTATAAAACAGTTTTATATTTATATTAAAAATTAATTTTCACTTTATAGCGTTAATCTAAATTGCTAATGTTATAATTGCTCAAATTTACTTGAAATATTTCGAGTATATGTAATAATTTATAAAATATAACATCATTATATTTTATAAATTATTTTATTGACTTTATATTTAAAAAATGATATATTCAAAAATTGTTTGTTAAGTAGTTTATAATTCCATTATATAATCATTATATTTATATTATACATTTTATAGGCATAGGCAGTATTGGATTGTTTATTTTAGACGGCTTAGGACATAATATAAAAATTTAATTAAAATGGGGGCAAAATGAAAAAAACCGCAATAGAACATCAAAGTTTTTTTAAAATTTTACTATTTTTTATTTTAGTAGTTTCATCAAGTTTGTTTATAAAATTGAGTTATGTACGCAGAGCATTTGCAGGACCTTACGGATCTGGAAATAATTTTTTTTATAAAGGTTCTTTTGCATTCGGTACTCCGCCGGCAAACAAATTTATAACATATCAGATGATGACGTATGAAGCTTACGGTTCGGTATTTACAAATACGGGTTCCGTTAAAAATTTGCCTGCCAGCATTACAAGGTATGTTTACCTGCCGGAATTTATATGGACAAAAAGTCTGTTTAATTCAAATTTGACTAATCTTTTTGAAGTTATAGTCCCTTTTGGGCAGGCGACTCAGCATCTAAGCAGCACTTCACCCCAGTATGAAAATTCGAGCTCCGGATTAGGCGATATTTTAGTTTATGAAGGAGTATCCAGTAAAACATATTCAGACGGAAATTTATCGGCAAATACTTTTCCGCAGGTTAGTATTACGGTTCCTGCAGGCAACTGGAATGACGATTCTTCCGTAAATCTGGGCGGCGATGAATGGCAGATAATGCCTACATTAACAGGAGAATTTACTTATAATTTGCCGTCTGACATGGCATTAAAATTAGATTATGCAATCGGCTACAGTTATAACGAAGGCCACTCCGCAATTAATTTTGCAGAGACTTATCTTCCTGCTTCTGAAGGAGGCGGGGCAAGCACCACAAATCCGGGAAATAATTTCTTTGCCGATATTTTCTTAAATTATTATATAACGCCAGCTTTGGATATTTACAATGAAACTTCTTATGTTAAACAAGGCGCCAATAACGGATATGAAAATGTTGGAACAACTACTAGTCCTGTATATCAATATATGCAGGTAAATAACGGTTATAAAGATGTGGCGTCCGGTTTCGGCGTTGACTATCATATAAAAAATATTATGTTAGATGCTCGTGTTCTAAGAGATTTGCACGGCGATAACGGTCCAGACGGGTTTTACAGCCAGGTAGGCTTAATAATGACGTTCTAAGATAATTAGAATAGTAGCGTTTGTTGCCGTTATATAAATAAAGAGGCTATTTTAAATTAACGGCGGCATGACCAAACGGTTCAGAAAAAGGTGTCAGATTTTATTTACGCATATGAAAGGAACAATTAACGATAAAGATGTTGCGTAAAATTAATCCGACACCTTTTTCCTTTTATTTTAAAAGATGCGCTTAAACAATCCTTTCTTCACCGGTTTTATTACGGGTTTGTAAGATTCCAAGTCTGCTATATCTTCCGGCTTTTCCTTGGAAACGATAATCCAGGGCGGAGGCGTCGTTAAAGAACAGCCGCCTCCTGACATTCTCGGATGGTAAATTTTTATTATAGACGGCTCGTCTTTAGTGTGGACGTAAAACCATCCGCAAATCTTATCCAGATTTTTTATTTCGTCCATCCTTTCCTTTAAAAATTGGGCTGTCGTTCCGGCGTCCATTTCGCCCTTCTCGTCGTCCGTTTGGGTATAGACGTAATGCCATTGCGAGCCGGAATTTTTAACGTCTTCTATAAGTTTTTCGACGTCCTCCCACTGCAAAAGACCTGAAAAAGCCACGGTGTCTGCTTTATAAGGCATATTCCCCCTCCTTTTTATTTTTCTACAGTATTTAGAATATTTAATAAGCCGTTAATTTTTTAAATAATTATAATTAAGGAATGTTTCTTCATTAAAAATTATAGCATAAAATTAAATATAAAATTTTTTTTATATGATATAATTATAATAAAAATAGGATTTATAAGGCAATTATAAATATAAAAATTCGATTAAGTAATTATATATGTAAAATTAAATTTAAAAAATAAATAATAAAAATAATGAGAAAAATTAATTTTTTAAAAAAAATAGACGCGTGGCAGTTGGGAATATTCGTAGTAGTAATAAGTTTATTTTCGGTGATACTGTCTTTAATTCTTTTGTTCATGGACTATAAGCACCCGAATTTGTGGGAGGCGCGTGGCGAAGTCAGCGCTTCGCTTACTTCTTCCCTTGCGGTGCTTGCAGCCGTCATAGCTATATTTATAGGTTTGAGAGTGCAATCAAGCGAACACAAAGCGACAGAAGATATAAAAACCGATTTAATAGAAATTAACGGACTCCTTAACAACTTGATTTCTATTTTTACGGTTATTAAAGCCAATTATAATTCCGAAGCAAAAATTATAAAAAGCTTGGATCTTTCGCCGCTTAAAGATACTTTAAACAGATTTTTGATTTCTTCTACGTATTTCGGCCTGACCTATTATTTTTATATTAATCAGGAAAAAACGAAATATTTCTTCAGGATTTTCGCTCTGGATTTAACCTATATACAATTTTTTTTGAGCATGCAGGGCGAAGGCAGGGAT
>JAJZLA010000280.1 GCA_021803845.1 bacterium
CCGATTTTGTTTTTTCCCTTACTTTTTCTGCCATTTCCTCTGCGCATGCTTCGGAAACGGCGCCTTCTTTTTCTATAATAGACGGATCTACTCCTAAAATATCGGTTTTTGCAAAATTTGAATAGACTACGCCTCCGTAAAGAAAATAAGCGGATGCGCCCGGCAGATCGGTAAGTTTGTCGGAAATATGCCCTCCGGTAAGAGATTCCGCCACCGATATCATAATATCGTTTTCCTTTAACAGATATGAACACACTACTTCAAGTTCGTCTTCGTCGTAACCGTAAAGATATCTTTTAAAAATTCCTTCGGTTTTTGCATCTATTAACTTTATGTTTTCATTAAGTTTTTGGGTGGAAACGCCGTTTACCGCCGCGGAAATAATAAATTCCCCGTATGAGTATTCGTACGTCAAATTAACGTCCGAAACCTGTTTTAATTTTGAAAAAAGCGCTTCAAACTCTTTTTCTTTTAAACCGAACAGCTTATATTTTCTAAATTTGACGAAATAGTTTATGCCCAGTTTTCCGAGCATTTTACCGAGAACGTGATTTTTGAACATATAAACCGCATTATGAGGCTCTAAAGGAAACGCTGCTATGAATACGGGTTCCGTAAGATAAAAACCGGATATGCCGGAATTTTGATTCGGTATAATAAAAGAATGATCCGGAAAATAACATGCTTTTTCGGCGGAGGGACCGAAAGATTTTTTGTTAGATTCGTAAACTAAGGCCATTAGGTCTGCGGCGTCTTTGCTTCTCGTCCGTTCTTTCTTTAAAACGGAGCATATTATTTCGGAAGCTAAAGCGCTTTCTTCTTTTATGCCTCCGCATATTATTACGAAAGACTCTTCGGACGTCATATAAGATACGACTTTAGATATGCTTACGGTCTGGCTTTCCGGCATAATTACTGCTTCTTTGAAACCGAGTCCGTAAATCGAAAGCACGTCTGATAGCTCTTTTATTATTTCGCCTGCCGCGGCAAAATTTCCGTCGTCGGATATGACTAATATTTTTATATCTTTCATAGTTTCCATTTTGAGTCAGGGACGGAATTGAATTCTGTCCCTGAAATAAGTTAGATGCCGGCTATTATTACGATAGCTATTCTTAAAATTATTAAGGAAAAAAGGGCGGCGGCAACATCGTCCAACATAATGCCTAACCCGCCTTTAATTTTTTTATCTATAGTTCCTATAAAAAACGGCTTCGATATGTCGAAAATACGAAAAAGAAGAAGCCCAAGCAATGAGTATATCAAAATATGAAAAAAATCGAAATGCATCCATAATAAACCTGACATAACTGCAAGATAACCCAGAACTTCGTCTATGACTACGAAAGGCGGGTCGTCTAATCCGGATATTTTCGACGCCTTGGAAGAAACGTAAACTCCCGCAATAAATATTATAATACATACGGCAATATAATAAAAAGGGTTTAAAAATCTAAGCAGAAATATATATAGCAAAAAAGCGGCGACGGAACCGGCGGTACCCGGACCGTAAGGAAAAAATCCTGCGTAAAAAAAAGATGCCGCAAAAATAAACGGGTTATTTTTTTTAAATTCGTTCATTTTATCCATTCCATATATTTACGACTGGAATTTATACCTCCTCATGGAAATATTCAGGAGTATGGCTACCGCGGACATATCTACGACGAGCGACGTGCCGCCGTAGCTGAAAAAAGGAAGCGGAACGCCCACTACCGGCAGAAGCCCGACGGTCATAAACATATTTATTATAGCATGAAAAGTTATAATGGCAAGCGCTCCGCCGCCGAGTAAAAAACCCTGAAGTTTTTTGGCTCTGTAAACTATCTTAAACCCTCTTATTATAACTATAAAATAAAGAACTATAAGCACTAACCCGCCTATAAAACCAAACTGCTGCATATACGTCGAAAAAATAAAATCGGTATGTTTTGCCGGCAAAAAATCCAAAGTGCTCTGGGAACCGTTGCCGAAACCGTCGCCGAAAAGCCTTCCCGCTCCGACCGCTATTTCCGACTGTATTATATTATATCCGGCTCCGAGATAATCTTTTGCGGGATGCAGAAAAATCAGTATTCTGCTTTTCTGGTAAGATTTAAGCCTGAACCATAAAACCGGACCTGCTACAAGAATAATTCCGGCAAGTATAAGCATGGAATTTCTTTTGATTCCCGCCAAAAAAATAATAATCAACCCTATAAATAAAACTATCAGGGACGTTCCCAAATCCGGCTCTTTAGCTATAAACAAAACAGGTATCAATATTATAATAAAAGGTATAACGAGGCTGCGCAGGTTATAGCCTTTTTTATTTTCATAGGTAGTAAAATATTTGACGAGAGCGAATATCAGAGCTATTTTCATTAATTCGGAAGGCTGAAACGAAAACATGCCGAGAGAAATCCATCTCGAAGCTCCGTGCGTAATTCTTCCTTTTACAAGCACGATAACTATAAATATTAAAATAAATCCGTATATATAATAAGCCGCTTCTATCAGAGTATTATAATCTATGGATATTATTAAGGCCATTATCAGAATAGACACTACAAACCATATGAGCTGTTTTATGACGTACGGATCGAAAAAATCTTTGTGATGTATGCTTAAGGAACCGTAAAGATTAATAATACCTAACGAAAAAATTATAATTACCGTAAAAAGTATTATAAAATCGAAATTCTGCGTATATTTATTATTTAATATTTTCATAATATATTTTCATAATTTAAAAACTTGTATATATAAAACTCGGAATATTGTTTTTCTTGCTCTTTTTATGATGTTTGGACGGTTTCCACAGCCCTTTCTGCTCCAAATATTTTTCCACTATTTTTTTTGCTATAACTGCCGCGTTTGCTCCGAGAAATTTAGCATGCATATCTAAAACCACGACGGCGATTTTAGGATTTTTAAGCGGAGCAAATCCGACGAACCATGCATTGTCCCTGTATTTTCTCGGCACGCTTTTAATGTCGTAAATAGAATAAGTTTTCGATATGACCTGCGCCGTACCGGTTTTGCCGCAAAATTTTATGCCCCTTATTCTGGCGTTTACGGCCGTTCCATAACTTTTGCTTACAACTTCGCAGAGACCTTTTTTAACCGCATCGAGATATTTCTTTTTTATATCTATATTCCTTATAAATTTCGGCTTCATTGTCCTTAATACTTTTCCTTTCTGAGAAACTATTTTTTCAAGTATATACGGTCTGTAAAGTTTTCCTCCGTTAGCTATGGCGCTGTAAGCCATAACAAGCTGTATCGGAGTTACAAGGTCGTAACTCTGCCCTATGATTGCCGACAGGGTAGAACCCTTATACCAGTGCCTGCGGTATCTTTCGTAAACTAAACGTTT
>JAJZLA010000281.1 GCA_021803845.1 bacterium
GCGGCATCTATCTGCCCATTTTTTCTTATATTTTCTAATTTAAATGCTATCCATACGGCAATATAACGCGATAAAACGATTAAGGCAATTATAATAAAGAATCTGTCGAAGAATTCCCAGTCTAAATTCGACAGCTCGACCACTACTCCTAAAAAAACAAAAAATAATGTTCTTATGATAAACGAAAACTCGTGGTTAAACTGTTTTATAACCGAATTTTCGATGCTCATATTAAAAAAGTTAATTTTAAGCTTATTCAATAAATTTTCGTTGCCCATAACTATTCCAAAGACAAGTATGGCTATAGCTCCGTTCCCGTGGACGTAATGCATAATTAAAACAATAAGGAGCATAACCGCAAAGGTAATAGAATAGGCAAATTTTGTTTTTACGAGCGGCTTAAGCGCCATATACCATATAATTCCGAATGCGGCGGCTATAACCCCGGATATTCCGAAGGAATACGCGGTTTGAAGGGCTATTTTGCCGTAATTTATATTTAACGGCTCTGAGGAGGAAGCCGTATGTTTCGCTATATTTATTAATATAATAAGAAGTATTATTGCAAACGCATCGTTGAACGTAGATTCTATAGTTATTATAGTTTTATTTTTTTCGCTTGCGTCGATATTCGGCAAAAGCGGTATAATTACCGTTGAACTGGAGCAGGATACGATAGCGCCCAACATGAGCGATTGAATAAACCCTGCTCCGCCTGTTATGTAAAATACTGCGCCTACGAGAACCGTCGAAAGGAATAATCCCGTAAAAATCAGCACCATCGAAACATAAGACGATTTGAATACCGTAATAAAATTTAGCTCGAGTCCGCCTTGGAACATAATTAAAATAAGCACCAAAGTGCTTAAATACGGAGCGAACGATAAAAAGACCGATTGGTTGAAAACATGATATATAGGACCCAGCAAAAGACCCGCGACCATTAAAAATAAAACGGAAGGAATTTTGGTATATTGAAAAAGTATTTCCCCGAAAAAACCAAGTATTATTATTATGCCGAAAATACCTATCGCGATAGACGGAGACATAAGGCGGAAATTTTATTAATTAATTTAATTTGCAAGGAACGCGGGTTATATTATATAATCAATTATATAATATAACAGCAACTGGATTCAAATAAATAAAATGAACGAGAATGAAAAACGGTTAAAAATAGAAGAAATATTTAATAATTTAAAGAACTTCATAACCAAGATTAAAACCGATGCTTTAAATTCAGGCAAAAAGGACGAATGCTCAAGCTCGGTATCTTATATAGGTATGATATTTGACGAAATGTCAAATTCGTTAAAAAAAGGCAAGTCCATCGATATCGATAAAATATCGGAAGGCCTCGACGATCAATTAAAGCGGGAACTTGCCGGATTAAATTCAATATTAGATTTGCCTTCTTCCTCAAATATGCTTTCGGAAAAACTCGACGCACTTTCTTTATACTGCAACGATGTGTTTATGGAACTGATGGCGGGAGATTCGTGCGCCATACCCGAAAGCTATAAAAATTAAAATGCCGTCCGCTTATCTTATCCTTATACTGTTTCCTTCGGCTTTTATAATAGAATTTTATACTGGTTCGTTCAAATATAAATTCCATCCTTTGAATATAATGGGAAGGATTGCGGTATATTTGGAGAAACCTTTTTATTCTTTTTCTAATAAATTTATATCCGGCATTCTTTATAATATATTTACCGTTTTTACGATATCGATAATTTTTTCGGCCGTAAGTTTCTTATTTATTAATATTTCTCCCCTGCTCTTTTATGTTTTTTCCTTATATATTCTCGCTTCTTTTCTTTCCGCGGGGGGATTAAGGCATGAAAGCATAAAAATATATAACCAGCTCAAAAACGGCGGCATAAAATCTGCCCGAAAAGGTCTGCAGTCGCTTGCCGGCAGAGACAGCGGAAACCTTAATTCTTCCGAAATTTCAAGGGCCGTCGTCGAATCCGTTTCCGAAAATACCGGCGACGGTATAGGCTCAGTAGTTTTTTATTTTACAGCCGGAATAATATCGGGATTAATATTAAAACATTATGTGTCAAAACATATGCAGGTTTCGGGGATTGTATTCTCCGGGGTTTTATTTGCCGCAATATATAAAACCGCAAATCTTTTGGATTCTTTAACGGGATACAAAGACGAAAAATATGAAAAATTCGGTAAATTTTCAGCCAGATTAGACGATGTTTTAAATTTTATTCCTTTTAGGATAACGGCTTTATTTATGCTGTTATCCGTATTTATTTTAAGCGTTGCTTTAAATAAGCCGAAAAAGGCATATAATATAAAAGACGCCGTATTATCTTTTATAAAATTCAGAAAAAGCCATCCTAGTCCTAACGGCGGACAGCTTGAGTCGATAGCGGCAGGCGCGCTGAAAATAAAATTAGGCGGAGTAAATTATTACGGCGGGGTCGAAAGCAAAAGGCCGGTTATCGGATTTGAAAACTACGGGCTTGCCGTTATAAGAAATATACCGGATGCTGTTAATATTATGGAACTGGCGTCGATACTTATCATTATTTTTTACGCCGCAATAACGGCATGCGCCGCATCGTTCTAATTAGAAGCGCTTCGGGCTTGCTTTAGGCCGGCAATTAATTTTCTCCATAGATGCAAATATGGACTTCCTTCTCTTTTTTTGCTTTGTACATAGCGATATCCGCCTCTTTAATGAGCGTATCGGCAGGTTTGCCTATTTGATATCCGGCAATGCCTATCGATAAACCTATTTTTTTAGACTTGCAGTCGTCTAACATAAAATTATCTAAACTTAAACCATCAGCTCCAACGGATATAAGAGTTTTTAATTTTTCTTTAAACGCATTTTGAAAATTAGATAAAATTCTATTTGCTACTATAGTTGACCTTTTTGCAGGAGTGTTCGGCAGTATTACGGTAAATTCGTCTCCGCCGTATCTGTATGCCGAATCGACATTCTTTCTTACAGCTTTTTTAAGGGATTCTCCGGTGAGTCTGATAACTTCGTCGCCGGCTTTATGCCCGAGTGCATCGTTAAAAAACTTAAAATTATTAATGTCGATAAAAAGAATCGATAAATCGTATCCGTATCTTGAGCATCTCGATACCTCTTTTTCAATTTCCTCGTAAAAAAATCTCGAGTTGTAAAGATTCGAAAGGCTGTCTAATTTAATTTCGTTGGATAAAGATATTTCGAGCAGTATTTCTTTGGTGATATCCCTTACTAAATATAAAGTTCCTTTAATTTCGCCAGAACTGCTGTAAAGCTCTATTCTTTCATTTTCAAAATAATGGTTCTGTTCCTCTATTTTATAAATATTAGATATCTTATATCCCGATGCAAGA
>JAJZLA010000282.1 GCA_021803845.1 bacterium
TAGATGTCGTAATAAATCCTCCAGCCAGTTCATGTTTAATTTTTTTTATAGGTATTTTTCGTTTTGTTCGTTTAATTGTATATTATATAACAATTTTGTAGAAAAGTCGGGATTTTTTTGCATATTTTCCCGTCTGTCCCCGTCGCACTAATTGTCGGAAATTAGCTTTTTTGAAAGAAATCCTGCCTGCTTTTTTGCTTCTATGACGTCTTCTATTGTTTTTAATTCGAACGGTTTATGCTTTTGCATTACCGATAAAACGTTCTGGGCGATTTTATTAAAAGATATTTTTCGGTTTAAAAAAGAATGAACAAAAATCTCGTTGGCTTCGCAAAAAACCGTCGGCATGCTCTTGCCTTCCCTCAAAGAGCGTCTTGCGATATTTAAAAACGGAAACTTCTCGTCGTCCGGCGCAAAAAACTCCAGTTTTACAATTTCAGTCAAATCTATCGGTTTCATAAGATTATAGAACCGGCGGGGATAAGACATGGCATAGCCTATCGGGCCTTTCATATCGGCATCTCCCATCTGGGCAATTATCGTTCCGTCGACGAACTCAACCATTGAATGGACCACGGCTTGCGGATGTATTACGACATCTATTCTATCTTCTTTTATATCAAATAAAAATGAGGCTTCTATTACTTCAAGCCCTTTATTGGCAAGCGTGGAAGAATCTACGGTAATTTTCTTTCCCATCTTCCATTTAGGATGGTTTAATGCCATATCGACGGTTATATTCTTGAAATAGTCTTTGTCTTTATGATAAAAGGGTCCGCCGGATGCGGTCAGGATTAATTTTTTAACGTCCTGTTTAACTCCGCCTTTAAGACACTGAAACAAAGCCGAATGTTCCGAATCTACGGGAATTATCTTAGCTTTATGCTTTTTTGCCGTTTTGTTTAGAATATCTCCAGCCATAACCATGGATTCTTTGTTGGCAAGCGCAAGGTCTTTGCCTGCCGCAAGGCTATGATAAGAAAGCATTAGTCCTGCCGAACCGCTAATAGCGTTCAATACCACATCGAATACGCCGTCGGAAACCGCTTCATGCAGTCCTTCCTCGCCGAAAATTAATTTCGTCTTAACGCCTTTTATGTTTTTTAAAGCGTCTTTAGCCTTGTCGTATTCTGTTTTTGAAGAAAGAACGCAGTATAAAGGTTTGAGTTTTTCAATCTGCTCTTTTAACTCCTGAGTAAAATGCCCCGCCGCAATGCCTTTGACAGCAAGAAAATCCGGATATGAGACGGCTACGTTTACGGCATTTCTGCCTATAGAACCGGTAGAACCGGCAAGAAATATATTTCGCATAATATATATAATATATATTTATTTAATTTGAGGAAATTATTTTTTATTTTAAGCAATAAACCGAAATATAATAAAAAAAAGGGGCGGCAAGTATCAAACTGTCTATTCTGTCTAAAATACCGCCGTGACCTGGAATTAAATTTCCCGAATCCTTTTTTCCGCCCATCCTTTTAATTAAAGATTCCGTTAAATCTCCAAACATTCCGGCTATAATAGCAACGGAAGACAAAATCATAAATGAAATAGTGGTAAATTCTTTATATTCGTTTATAAATATTCTAAATATAAGAGCAATAAGAACGGCGGCTAAAAAACCTATCACGGCTCCCTCTGCAGTCTTTTTGGGGCTTAAAGATACGATGAGCTTATGCCTGCCGAAATGCCTTCCTCCATAATAAGCAAAAATATCTGATGCCCAAACGAGTATAAATAAAAGCAAAATAAGAAGTCTTCCGCCGGAAATTTCAAAAATTTTAACGAGAAAAGATATAAGAAAGCCTGTATAAATTATAGAAAACAGGTCTATAAATAAGGTTTTTCCAAAATAGTTCTTAAACGAAAGTACGTTTTTTAAAAAAATTAAAAAGACCGAAAAAAATAAAATAAATATAAAAGCGCCGTTTTTTAAAAAAGCAAAAGAGAATGAAATTAAAATCGCAAGTAATTCCGGAAATATAAAATATCTATATTCCGACAAATCAAAAATGGAGTATATTTCGTATACGGAAAGCGCCGTCATAACGGCGGAAACTATAAAAAATTCATATATATTAAGCAGAAATATAGATAAAATTATAATTACGCCGAATATAATGCCGAATATAAATCTTTTAGGGTCGAAATTAGGTTTTTCCAAATCGCCTTGACCTTTTTTCGTAATTTTTTAATGCAGCTATTAAATTTTTCTTTCTAAAATCGGGCCATAAAGTTTTAGTAAAATAAAGTTCCGCATATGCAGCCTGGTAAAGCAAAAAATTAGACAGCCTTTCTTCTCCGCTCGTCCTGATTATAAAGTCGGGGTCGGGAATTCCTGCCGTATAAAGATAATTTGAAAAAAGTTTGCCGTCTATATCGGATAACTCGATTGATTTTTTTTTAACGTCTTCGGCTATTTTTATAACCGCATTTAATATTTCTTCCTTGGAGCCGTAACTTATCGCAAGCGTTAAAGTCAGTTTCGAACCGTTTTTTGTTTTATCTATAGCCCTTGACACCGCCGTTTTCGATTTTTCCGGCAGTTTTTCTAAATTTCCGATAAAATTAAGCCTGATTTCATTTTTTATAAGATAAGGAAGTTCTATTTCGATATATTGATCAAGAAGCTCCATCAAATAATCTACTTCTTCTTCCGGTCTCTGCCAGTTTTCCGACGAAAAAGCATAAGCCGTAAGATATTTGATTTTATAATCTATTACGCCTTTTACTACGGATTTTAAAGACTTTATTCCTTCAAAATGTCCGTATATTCTGTCTAAATTTTTTTTCTGCGCCCATCTGCCGTTTCCGTCCATAATAATTGCAATATGTCCGGGAAGATTTTTAAAAATCATACCTCTGATATTTCTTTTTCTTTACGCTTTGTAATTTCTTCTATTTCTTTAATGAAATTATCCGTCAAATCCTGCACTTTTTTTTGAATTTTAAAAGACTGGTCTTCAGATATTTCCTTAGATTTTTCGGAAGATTTTATCTTTTCGTTTGATAATCTCCTGAAATTTCTTATTTCCTGCTTTATGGATTCGGATAGTTTGCCGACCTGCTTTGTTATTTCTTTGCGCCTTTCTTGAGTTAAGGCCGGTATTTTTATATTTATACTTTTCCCGTCGTTAGACGGATTTAAAGAGGGGTCGTATTTTTGTATAGCTTTTTCAATAGCGGGAAGAGAACCTGCATCCCACGGGTTTATATTAATAGTTCTGCTATCCGGAATAGATATAGAAGCAAGCCTTATAATAGGTGAAATAGAGCCGTAGTATTCGACGTTGACCGATTCTATTAATCCTGTAGAAGCCCTTCCTGTCCTGATTTTTGCAGTTCAGCC
>JAJZLA010000283.1 GCA_021803845.1 bacterium
ATTATTCCAGGGATTTATGGATGGAAAGAGAGATAAAGTCTGTTGCAAACGTTACGTTTGCCGATATCGAGGAAGTCTTGCAAACAGCGTCAAAGTATAATATAAAACCCGAATTTCAACTTTATGGATTAAATGAAGCGAATACAGCCTTAACAGAAATTAAAAATAAAAATATTTCGGGCGCTAAAGTTTTAAAGATTTCTTAATTATGCCGCTATAAATGTTTCACGTGAAACATTTATAGCGGCATATATTTGCCGTTAATGCGAACAACCAGCGTTATGATGTCTATCGTGGGATGAACAGGTATGCCCGTATTCAAAAGTCGAGAAGTTATTTTTTTTGCTGTCCTCCAGTATATCGGAAATTAAACTTTTATCGGTCTTGTAAACCTTTATATCGTTTCGTTCCAGATTCCTGATAGCCCCTTCTCCTATGCCGAAACAAACAACCGCATCGACATTTTTTCCGGCTATCGCGCCTACCGGGTTGCACATATTGTGCTCGTGATTTTTATTTGAATTTGCAATTACTTCAGAACCTCCGGTTTCCGTATCGTATATAAAAAAATACGGAGCGCTTCCGAAATGCCTGCTTATCTTTTGAGCTTCGAAATTAACCGTTGGAATACATAATTTCATATTTTATCTCCTTGTTTAAAATTTACTAATTAAATTTAGGTATTTTTATCAACCGCCGTTAGAACAGCGGCGTCCTTTTCTGCCGCGTCCGCACCCTTCGTTTCGGTTATTAACCCTGCGAAAGTTTTTATCGCCGCATTTAGGGCATTTTTCCGGCCTGCCTGTTCCAAAAGGTTCATCCCAGGTATTTTTACAGCCCGAACAAAAAAAGTTTCTTTTCATCTCTATCTCACCTCCTTCTATTTTCAAAGCTTTAGCGTTAACCAAACAATCTGCAATTTTATATCTGGCGGACGATATTATATTGCCGAACGTCTGCCGCGATATATTCATTTTTTCTGCCGCTTCTTCATGATATAAGCCGTTTAAATCGGCAAGCCTGACCGCTTCAAATTCGTCAACCGTTAAAACGATTTTTTCCAATAATTTAGCTGGAATTCCATTGGGCTTGAAAAACTTTATTTCCGGCTCTTGTTCGACTTTCCTGCACTTATAAGGTCTCATATTGATATGATATAAATTTAATTATTAGCATATGCCAATAATTATATATTAAAATAAATATATATGAATGTCAATATATTTTTATTATTAAATTTATTTGATATAATTAAAAAATAAAAAATTATTAAGGAGCCGCCTTTGGCTAATATTGCTGTATTATCCCTCAATCCTGCATTAGACGTTACTTATAAAGTCCAAAAATTGGTTGACGACGAAAAAATACATTCCTTCGAAACAAGGTTCGATCCGGGCGGAAACGGCATAAACGTTGCGAGGGCATTTAAAAGGCTTAAGGTAAAAGCATCCACATGCTGCGTTTTAGCCGGAAAAATCGGGTCGCTGATTTCCGATATTCTAACGGATGAGTTGGACGACCCGCATTTTATATGGGAAGAAGGAGAGACGAGAATAAATTGTGTTATTCAGCAAAGCGACCCAGTTTCCCAATATGAAATAAACGGCATGGGACCCGCTATGGGTTTTTCGGTTCTGGATAAATTAGAGAAAGACCTTTATGCTTATTCAAAAGACGGTTTTGCCGTGCTGACCGGTTCGCCGCCGTTGAATATTACCCACGATATATATTATATATTATGCACCCGTCTGAAAAGCGCGGGGATAAAATGCCTCGTCGATGCGGACGGCGCTTTATTGGCAAGCGCCGTTAGATCGAAGCCGTTTATAATCAAACCGAATATCCATGAGCTTGAAAGATTAGTCAAAAGAAAACTGCCGTCAAATCTTGAAGTTGCTTCAGCCGCCGCGGATATTTGCAGTTACGGCATCGAATATGTATTTATATCGCTTGGACATAAAGGGGCTATGCTTGCGTCGAAAGAAGGAATTTTTTACGGTTCCGCCCCTGAAGTTCCCGTGGTTTCAAGAGTCGGAGCCGGAGATTCCATGGTAGCGGGTATTTTAAGCGCCGTTGCAAGCGGAAAAAGTCCGGAAGACGCTTTAAGGCTCGGAATAGCATGCGGGTCTGCAACGGTTCAGATGCCGGGAACCGAGCTTTTTACGATGGATTTGGTAAACGATATTATAGATAAAATTAAAATAGAAAAAATAAATATTTAGGAAGAAACAGATTTTTTTAAGCGAACAGGCGGAATTGCAAACCATGCGATAAAAACGGCCAGACCGAATATTATATATATCGCGTTGAACAGCCATATCGGAAAATTATAATATAAAACCTTATCTACCATTCCCGCAATAAAAGGCATTGAACTATGTTTTATGCGGTCTAACGACATTAGCTTATATTCAAGCCATGTTAGAGGACATTCCGCGTTAAAAATAGATTCTATTGCGACTATGCCAATCATTAAAAGATGAATCAATCTGAACGCAAAATTTCTTATCCACTTCCAGCGGGCAAAAAAACCTATAATGATTAAGAAAAAACCTATTACGACAATAAGCGCATATATAAGATGAATAACATATACCGCAGATATTGCTACCGAGTATAAGGACGCTTCCATAATTGACTCCGCCGCAGGTTTTATTATGCATTAATTTATATTAATAAGCATATATTAATATTATATAACTATTTTGCCTTGATAAAATTAATTTTCGATAAAGCCGGCGGTTTTGCGTGCCCGGTTATTTGTTGCATACGGGCCGCATCTGTAATATAATTAAAAAAGTTAAAATAAAATTAATTGATACATATAATACATACGACATATAGGTTTTTAAATGAAAAAGTTTTTTGTCGGCATTTTTATTTTTACGGTTTTAGTTCAACTTATTATACCTCTATCCGTTTATGCCGAAACTTTAACTTATTTTTCTCCCCGAAGCAATCTTCAGAACATCGATATCCATTGGCTTAATAAATCGTTAAAAGCCAAACGGCTTTATATCGCAATGTACTCCTTTACCGACTATAAGATTGCAAAAGATTTGATATACCTTGCCCGCAGAGGCGTTAAGATTTACTTATACAGGGACGACAAGCAGATGAAGGTTCGAACCGACAGAACATATATGCTTAAAAACGCAAGAAATATTTATATTAAAGCTAAAAGAGACGGGGGGTTCTGGAATATTATGCACGATAAGATATTTATAATACCCGGCGTTGTTTTTAGAGAAGGTTCGGCAAACTGGTCTCCTTCCGCGGAAGGAGCATCCTGTTACGGTTATAAATGCGGGCCGCAGGAAAATCAGGATAATAACGCGACTTAT
>JAJZLA010000284.1 GCA_021803845.1 bacterium
TCTCTTTTAACGCCGAATAAAAAGATGCCGTTGCCGGCTTATTATTTTTAGACCTTAAAGATACGCCTTATTTTGCCGCCGAATATGCTATAAAAAATTATAAAATAAACGGGGGTGCGGTTTTCAACGAAAAATATGCCGAAGAATTGTTTCCGTATTATGTTTACGGCAACGGCCCTTTTTAATGGTTTTATAATTTTATAATATAAATAAATCCGCAGGAGGTATAATTATTATGCAATTTTTGGATGAAACGGAAAGAAAAACGGCTGAAATTTTAGCCGAAAAAGATGAGAATTTCAAGAAGATTTATAAAGAACATAAAGAAATTGAAAAGGCTTTGGATAAATTCAGCACGAAACCTTTTTTAACGCCCGAAGAACAAAAAACTATAAAAGAGCTGAAGTTAAAAAAATTAAACGGCAACGATGTTATGAAAAAAATTATTAAAGAAAAGATTGCGGAATAGGATAAATAAAAAATTAATCAATAAAATAAAAGTAAAATAATTCAAAGGATATATATATCATGAGAAGCGACAATATTAAGGAAGGCATAGACAGAACTCCCCACCGGTCGCTGCTGTATGCAACCGGAATGGCTAAAGGCGATATGAAAAAACCTTTTATAGGCATAGCGTCGAGCTTTACCGATTTAATTCCCGGACACGTCGGAATAAGAGATCTTGAACGGGCGGCAGAAAACGGAGTTTACAGCAACGGAGGACATCCTTTCGTATTCGGAATTCCGGGTATTTGCGACGGCGTAGCCATGGGACACAGGGGTATGCATTATTCCCTTCCTTCAAGGGAGCTTATAGCGGATATGATAGAAACTATAGCTGAAGCGCACAGTCTTGACGGACTTATACTGCTTACCAACTGCGATAAGATAACGCCCGGCATGCTTATGGCATCGCTGCGCCTTAATATTCCGGCTATCGTCGTTACAGCCGGACCGATGCTTTCCGGACACTATCACGGAAACAGGCTTTCTTTTGTACGCGATACTTTTGAGGCGGTGGCAAAGTTCAGGATAAACGCTATTACGGAAAAAGAGCTTAACGACCTTGAAATGTGCGCCTGTCCGGGACAGGGTTCATGCCAGGGTCTTTATACGGCAAACACTATGGCTTGCATGACTGAAGTTCTCGGAATGTCCCTGCCCGGTGCAGGTACGGCGCTTGCGGGCTCAGCTATTAAAAAAAGGATAGCTTTCGAGAGCGGAGCAAGGGTAGTCGATCTGATTAAAAGTCAAATTCTGCCGAGAGATATTGTAACGATAGATTCTTTTAAAAATGCTATAGCCGTAGATATGGCTCTGGGCGGTTCTTCCAATTCGGTGCTTCACCTTCTTGCCATAGCAAATGAAGCCGGAATTAAACTTGATTTAAAACTTTTCGACGAAATTTCTAAAAATACGCCTCAGCTTACTAGTTTAAGGCCTGCCGGAGAGTATTTCCTCGAAGACCTTGATTTTGCCGGAGGAATCCCGTCCCTTTTATATGAACTTAAAGATTTTATAAATACTAAATCTATTAACGTAAGCGGCAAGTCTATAGCAGAAATTATTTCCGGAGTAAATTACGTAAATAACGAAGTAATAAGAAAAGCGGATAATCCTTACCGTAAAGAAGGAGGTATAGCCGTTTTATTCGGAAATTTAGCGCCTAACGGAGCTATTATTAAATCCAGCGGCGTAAGCCCTTCAATGATGAAGTTTAAAGGAACGGCGGTAGTTTTCGACAGCGAAGAATCCGCTATGGAAAATATTTCTAAAGGCAAAATAAAAGAAGGAGACGTCGTAGTTATAAGATTCGAAGGTCCGAAAGGAGGGCCGGGAATGCGAGAAATGCTTGCCCCTACTTCGCAAATAGTCGGAATGGGGCTCGGCGAAAAAGTGGCCCTTATTACCGACGGAAGGTTTTCGGGAGGAACGAGAGGTCCGTGCGTCGGACATATATCTCCGGAAGCTCAGGAAGGAGGACCTATAGCCTTGATAAAAAACGGCGATAAAATAGAAATCGATATTCCCAATAGAAAATTAAGCATAGATGTTTCCGAAGCCGAATTAAACGAAAGAAAAAATCAATTTACGAAAAAACCGAAAAAAATAGACTACGGCTATCTGTCGAGATACGCCGAAATCGTATCTTCTGCTGACGAAGGCGCAATAGTAAACAGAAATATAAGGAAATAGCCATGAATCATAACAAAAATAACAATGCAAAGAAAAATTTAATGACGGGATCCAAAATAATTATCGAAAGCCTTATAAACGAAGGCGTAGATACTATATTCGGCTATCCCGGCGGCGCCGTTTTAAATATTTACGATGAACTATTGAATTACAAAGATAAAATTAATCATGTTCTGGTAAGGCATGAACAGGGAGCCGCCCATGCCGCTGACGGTTATGCCAGGGCATCCGGCAAGGTAGGAGTAGTTCTGGTTACGTCAGGTCCAGG
Source organism: bacterium (assembly GCA_021803845.1). The sequence goes on from JAJZLA010000284.1 coordinate 2,468, forward strand.
CGCTACTAATACTATAACCGGTATAGCCACTGCCAATATGGATTCCGTGCCTATGGTTATTATTACCGGACAGGTGCCTACCAATCTTATAGGCAACGATGCTTTTCAGGAAGCCGATACGGTCGGTATTACGAGACCTTGTACCAAGCATAATTATTTGGTTAAGGATATAAAAGACCTTGCAAGGACTATTAAGGAGGCTTTTTATATAGCTTCTACCGGAAGGCCGGGCCCCGTCTTAATAGATATACCTAAAGATATTACTTCGAGCGTATATGAGTTCGATTATCCCGAAACCGTTCAACTGCACGGGTATAATCCTACCTATTTCGGACATCATGTCCAGATTGCAAAACTTGCTTCGGAAATTTTAAAAGCAAAAAAACCTTTATTATATATAGGGGGCGGGGTAATAAGCTCCAATGCTTCATCTGAACTTTTAGAACTGGCCGAATTGCTTGATTTGCCTATAACCTCTACTTTAATGGGCCTGGGCGGTTTTCCGTCCTGCCATCCTCTTTTTTTCGGCATGCTCGGCATGCACGGCACTTATGCCTCTAATATGGCAATATCGAATGCTGATTTTATAGTTGCTGTCGGAGCGAGATTCGACGACAGGGTTACGGGAAAAGTCGAAGAATTCGGTAAAAATGCCAAGTTTGCCCATATAGACATAGACCCTTCTTCGATAGGAAAAAACGTAAAAATAGAAATACCGGTAGTCGGCGACGTTAAATCCGTTTTAAGCAGTCTTCTCGAAGTTTTGAATGGCAGAAACGAAGAAATATCCGCCGCTAAATACGAAAGGTTAGGCTGGCTCGAAGAAATAAACGCATGGAAGTACGAGCATCCTCTTACTTATAGAATGAAC
>JAJZLA010000285.1 GCA_021803845.1 bacterium
TTTATTATTTTTTATAATATCGTAGGTAAAATCATAATATTTAATTGAATCTTTTTCCGTTTCGCAACCTAAATTTTTAAGAATATGGTCCATTTTCTCATCCCCATCGGTGATAACATATATTAATTTTGCATAGTCCGACGTGTTAACCTCAAATGGAAACAGATGAAATTCTCCTTTCTTCACGTCATTTTTTTTAACATACCCTTTTTCATCATAATCATGGTCCACCAATATAATAAAATTAACGCCATATTGATACATTAAATTTCCAAATTTATATGCATTATCTTTACCTTGCATATTTAATATAAGAATATCGTTTTGCCAGCATAAATCATTTTCACAATCTGATATAGCCTTAAAAACTGCTTCATCCGTCGCTCCTTCAACGGCTAATACGAAATTGGAAAAGAAAACATCCGGATTAAGTAGGTGGCTTTTAGGGATTTCATCATTTGAATTTCGCTTGTAAATTCTTGACCCATCACCATTGCGTCTAACATATATTAAATTATTATTTTTAATAACTTCGTAGTTAACAAAACTTGGGGAATGTGTAACCATTATTATCTGGTTCTGGTTTTGATTTCTAAATAACCCATTTCCGACAAGCCTCTGCTTCGAATGGTGCAGCCTTGTTAACGGTTCATCTAATATTATCACAGAGTCTTTTTTAGCAGATATTTCAGTAAAAAGCGACAAGACGTCGAAATAGCCTGAAGCCGAATCCTTTAATTCAAAAGACCTGTTGTTATCTATTACCTTAACTGCTTTTTTATCTCCTGATGTCACAACATCAAAATCAAGTCTATCGCCAAAAACTTTCTTGAATTCGCTTTTCATATCCGAATAATTATTTTCAAGGCCTTCCCCTGTTTTGAGATTAAACAGTTTTTCTGTTAAAGAATTTTCATCAAGAGGTACCTCATTAAACAATATAATTTTTTGGAAAATAAGATTGGATAAAAAAAGCCATATGTCCGGTATCCAATTTGAAAGGTCTATTCCAACACCTTTATCGAAAAATAAATCTTTAATATCGCTAAAATATTTTTTGCCATATCTTTGAGGAAATCTAAAATCTGAAAGTTTTTCTGAATATAACAATAAAGATTTCACTCCAATTGGCTCATCATTTTGATATGATTCATACGACGTTAATGGAGGATTAGAGTAATGTTTCAATTCTGGCTTCGATGGATCATTTAAGATTAATTTTGTCTGGTACCATGGGTTATCTTTTTGTTTATAATAAGATACGGCTAATACCTTTTTAATATCATCCTTATTATTCAGCATTGAGGATAGAAAATTTTCATCTTCAGGTAAAAGTTCTACTATTTTTTTGCGATATTCCGGATATATTTCACCATTAATAGGTTTGCCGTACTCCAAGGGTGTTATAATACTTGTCATGGCGGGAGTTGTTTTATCAGTTCCTATAGGACGTATAAGTTCTTTATTATTATACACGACATTTAATATTAATAATTGTTTGCCCTTCTGCATTTTTAAATCTTCAATACTACTTGCAAAATTATTTTCATTGCAAAATTTTTCTTTTACAATAGTCTCAAATATTTTGTCTGATGAAATACTATTTTTTAAAAAATCATCCAATACGTTTTGCTCATCAATATACGTAAAATAATTATTGTAGGAGTTTGAATGTAAAAAAGTAAAACCATTTGGAAACCTGAAAATAAGAAAATCCGGATTAATATTACTGCTAAACTCAACCGGCCAAGTAATTAAAAGAGTAAAAACTGCGTCATCATAATCCTTAATCTCTTCAATTTCTATGTCTTTCTTAAAGATAAATTCAAACAATAACCTTAATTCTTCTTTTGATATCTGACATTCTAGTTTTATTGCAGATTTATTTTCCCTGGACAATTTTATATCTGGTGAAATGGAACTATATAGCAGGTTCTCTAATTTAGCTTGAGGACCAATTGGAAGCGTGGAATAACTTGTTGTTTTGTTATTTTCTGTTTCTTCATTACGGACACTATAAGGCCTATTTATTATAGTTTTGAGAGACCTGATTATATTAGTTTTTCCGCCCCCATTCGGACCGACTATTAAATTAAAATCGTTAAAGACTATATTTTCGTCTTCGAAGGAATATAAATTTTTAATTCTTAAGGATGTAATTTTCATTTTGGATACGTTTTTTATATATTGATTAATTTATAATTTATTAAAACTATTATGTTTACTATGATATATTTTCTTCATCTCAATTATATATCAATTTATAGAATTTATATTTTACCTTTAATAATAATCAGCTTTATCCCTATCTTGCGTATTATGCTATTTAAAATAAGTTTTATATCTTTTTTACACAATAAGCGAGATTAAATTAAAATAAGCCAGCACCAACAGCCAATTTTAACATTTAGCCATTCTTAAATTTAGTTTAGATATAAAAGTCATTAACTATATTTTAACTCTGTTTTTTCTATTTGACAAAACAGGCATAAAAATCGTAAAATAATTTAATCCAAACACTAAAAAGACACGGTCGTCTCACCTGGGTGCAAAAAGGCAAGATGAACCGGAGGTGAGCCCGATGGGGGCTTGCCTTGTTTAGCCCCATTCCTTTCTAATTATTCCCGGAATTATCAAAAAATCATGCGAACTTGTGAAATATTCCCTACAACCTCATATGAACACTAAATCTAACGATAAAAACCCTTCGTGAAATATTTGCGAAGTATTTATTTATATCCCTTGTAATCCCTTATTCAAGCCTTTACCGGAAAAATATCCCCCTTGTGAATAATTCAAAATATTTAGGCAGCCAAGAAAAAAAGGCCTTTTTCTTTTTGGCCGCCTTTTTTAAATAATTAACAATAATTAGCAATATTTCACGACTAGCTGCGAATTATTCAATAGTCTTTAAATATAGGTATTTATTATATTATAATAATATATTATTAAATAATTCACAAGTTCACAAGATTATGTAAGCCGCCCGTTAATCGCCTATGATTTTATAATAAACGGCGGATTTTGTTTTAGTTTTTTCTACTCTCACAGCGACGGATCTTCTTTCAATTAATGTTTCTATAAAATTGTTGAAGTCTTTTTTAAGCATATGCGTATAACGAAGGAGTTTGCTTCTTTCGATAGTCCCGCCGTTGTCTGCGATAATGTTTAATATTTTATTACAGCGTTTCCTGGTTTTTGTCTTTTATTAATTTGTCGTAAACGGAATAAAGATATTTTTCAAGAATTAATTTTAATTGTATAGCGTATTCCATATCTTCTTTTCCGATAACTTTATCTTTTCGCATGATTTTTTGATAATTCCGGGAATAATT
>JAJZLA010000286.1 GCA_021803845.1 bacterium
AAGGACGCAAATCCGGCGGTATTACAGGAATAACGTCTAATATCATCCATTCCGGTTTATTGCCGGAAACCCTGAAAGCTTCAATTAATTTAAGCTGTTTCGCAAGCTTTTTCTTTTTTATGCCGTTGGGTAATTCGGCAATTTCTTCCTTCAGGCTTTTTGACAACGATTCAAGGTCTATATTGCTAAGTAAAGTTTTTAATGCTTCGGCACCTATCCCCGCCTTAAAATTATAGCCCTCTTTATTTAGCTTTTGGTAATTTTCTTCATTTATTAAATCTTTATATTTTAAACCTAATTTTGCCGCATCTCCTGGTTCCAATATAACGTAAGATTCAAAATAAAGAACCTTTTCGATATCTTTAAGGGTCATATCGAGAATACTGCCGATTCTTGACGGCAAACTTTTAAAAAACCATATATGGGCAACGGGCGAAGCCAGTTCTATATGCCCCAATCTTTCTCTTCTAACCTTTGAGGATATGACCTCTACACCGCATTTTTCGCAGACTATGCCGCGATGTTTCATTCTTTTATATTTACCGCAGTTGCACTCGTAATCCTTAATCGGTCCAAAAATTCTTGCGCAAAAAAGTCCGTCTCTTTCAGGCTTTAATGTTCTGTAATTTATGGTTTCCGGTTTCTTGACCTCGCCGTGGGACCATTTTTTTATAGTTTCGGGAGAAGCAATTCCAAGTTTTATTGCATTGAAACTTAAAGGATCGCTCATTCCTTCGCCGTCATTGTGGAAAAAATTTCTTTTACCGGATTTTTCAAATATTTTCTTCAGGTCTATATCTTTTTCGCTCATAACGGCACTTTCTTCCTCGTCTTCAGCAATATCGTCAAGGCTTACCGTTAAATCGTCGTCCGTCGGATTATCCGAATATTTATCTATATCTTCATCAAACTGCATTATCTCCCTCCTTTAATAGCTCTACATTAAGGCAAAGGCTCTGTAATTCTTTAATTAAAACATTAAAAGATTCGGGCAAACCGACTTTAAATGAGTTATCGCCTTTAACTAAAGCTTCATACATTCTTGTTCTTCCGACCGAATCATCTGATTTCACGGTAAGAAATTCCTGCAGCGTATGTGCGGCGCCGTATGCTTCCATTGCCCACACTTCCATTTCTCCAAGCCTTTGGCCTCCAAATTGGGCCTTGCCGCCAAGAGGCTGCTGAGTAACTAAAGAATACGGTCCGGTAGATCTTGCGTGTATCTTATCGTCGACTAAATGATGCAGTTTAAGCATATACATTATTCCTACCGTAACCTTCCTGTCAAAAGGCTCTCCCGTTCTTCCGTCATAAAGCTCGACTTGTCCGGTTTCATCAACTCCCGATATTTTGAGATAATTTTTAATATCATTTTCCTTAGCTCCGTCAAAAACCGGGGTGGCCATATACACGCCTTTTTTATATTTTCTCGCTGTTTCTATAACTTCTTCGTCGTTCAATCCTTTTATAAAATTAGACATCGTAGGTTCGGTAAATATTTCTAACAATTTTTGCCTTACAGCTTCCGGCCCAAAGTTATCTTCGATAAGTTTATTTATCTGAACTCCCAAATTATGCGCAGCCCAGCCGAGATGAACCTCAAGTACCTGTCCCACATTCATTCTCGAAGGAACGCCGAGCGGATTTAGCACCATATCGACTATCCTGCCGTCCTTCATAAAAGGCATATCGTTAAGAGGCAGTATTCTTGAAACTACGCCTTTATTTCCGTGCCTTCCCGCCATCTTATCGCCCACCGATAATCTTCTTTTTATAGCTATATATACTTTTATCGTTTTTAATACGCCGGGCGGAAGCTCGTCGCCTCTCTGAAGTCTTTCTATTTTTTCGTCATAGTAAGATTTAAGCAGATCGGCGTCTTCAAACGAGTCGTCTTCTATTTTTTTTAATCTGTCGTAAATACCTTTTGCATTACCTTCAAATTCTAAATTAAAAATATCCTCTTTAGTCAATTTAGATGCTATAGTCTCCGTTATAGCATCACCCTTTTTCAAAGAAATAGATTTATGGCCGGCCGACGACAAAGTTATGCCGGATTTAACTTTTTTATTTACTATTACGTGTCTCATCTTTTGAAGCGCTTCATTTAAAATAGACTTTTGCTTTGATTCCATTTCTCTGTTTAAATTTGCGACTTCAACGTCTTCTATTTCTTTTTCCTTAACGTCTTTTTCTATGCCTTTCCTTGAGAAAACTCTTATATCGACTACTACTCCGGAAACCCCGGGCGGTACTTTTAAAGACGTGTCTTTTACTTCCTTAGCTTTTTCTCCAAATATGGCGCGCAGCAATTTTTCTTCCGGGGTAAGAACCGTTTCGCCTTTAGGGGTAACCTTTCCTACGAGTATATCCTGTGATTTTACTTCGGCGCCTACCCTGATAATACCGTTTTCATCGAGATTTTTCAGTGCGTCTTCGCTCACGTTAGGAATATCGGCGGTAATTTCTTCTTTCCCCGATTTAGTTTCCCTGCACGCAACTTCAAATTCTTCTATATGTATTGAAGTAAAAGCATCTTCATGGAGTAATTTTTCGCTTACAAGTATAGAATCTTCAAAATTATAACCGTTCCATGGCATAAATGCTACAAGCACGTTATGTCCTAGAGCTAATTCTCCGTTTTTAGTAGAAGTTCCGTCTGCTATAATCTGTCCTTTCACCACTTTATCGCCGGCTTTAACAAGCGGTCTCTGATTTAAGCATGTATTTTGGTTCGACCTCTGAAATTTTACAAGATCATATTCGTAATCGGCGCTTAATCTTTCGTCCTGTCCGTTTCCGTCGGACGTTATTATAATCTTGGCCGAATCAACATAACTTACCTTCCCCGACTGGTTAGCCGTAATACTCACCCCTGAATCTTGGGCTACTATTCTTTCTATACCTGTCCCTACTATAGGCGGGTCAGGCATTAACAACGGAACTGCCTGCCTTTGCATGTTCGAACCCATAAGTGCGCGGTTTGCATCGTCGTTTTCCAAGAAAGGTATAAGCGATGTAGCTACCGAAACAAGCTGCATAGGGGAAACGTCTATATAATCGACTTCGTTAGGATAAACCATTACAGTTTCTCCGCTATGCCTTACGGGAATCAACTCGTTCTTTAAATATCCATTTTTATCGATTTCGGCATTTGCCTGGGCTATAACGTATTTCTCTTCTTCCATAGCCGTCAAAAAATGCACTTCGTCCGTTAATTGAGCTTTATCTCCCGTTACGTTAACTTTTTTATAAGGTGTTTCGATAAAACCGTATTCATTTACTCTTGCGTAAGAAGAAAGCGAGGCTATCAGACCTATATTAGGACCTTCGG
>JAJZLA010000008.1:0-3704 GCA_021803845.1 bacterium
ATCAAAAAACGGTAAAAAAGAACAGAGTAAACCCGGCAAAGTATCGGAGAGTTTATGGATTAAATGTCCAAGCTGCAGCGAAATTATATATAAAAAAGAGTTGGAAAGAAATCTTGAGGTATGTCCTAAATGCAACTATCATTTTAGGATAGAAGCCGAAAAAAGAATAAAAATGATATTCGACGAGGGAAGTTTTCAGGAATTATTCGGCGATATCAAGCCTCAAGACCTTCTTAATTTTGTAGATACGAAAAAATATAAAGAAAGGCTTAAAGAAGATACCGAAAAAACCGGCCTTTCGGATGCGGTCGTTTCAGGCGTCGGTAAAATATTTGGAATAACCGCCGCCGCATCGGTGTTTGATTTTAATTTTATGGGCGGTTCTATGGGAAGAGTAGCGGGCGAAAAAATTGCAATGACGTTTCGGTATGCCATAGAAAACAAGCTTCCCGTCATAATATTTACTTCTTCCGGCGGAGCAAGAATGCAGGAAGGTATTTATTCCCTTATGCAGATGTCTAAAACGGTGGCTTTAGTTTCCGAATTTAACAGGACGGGAATGCCTTATATTTCGATTCTTACCGACCCTACGACAGGCGGTGTATCGGCAAGTTTTGCGACTATAGGAGACGTTATTATAGCCGAGCCTAAAGCTTTGATAGGATTTGCAGGTCCCAGGGTAATAGAAAAAACGATTCATCAGAGCCTTCCAGAAGGATTTCAAAGGTCTGAATACCTTCTGGAGCACGGCATGATAGATATGATAATCGAGAGAAAAAACTTGCGCGAAGTCTTAAAAAAATTGTTGACTCTTCTCATAAATGAATAGCTTAGATAAGATTTACGGGTTAAACGGTTTTTTTATGGATTTCGGTTTAGAAAGAATAGCAGCCTTAATGAAATTTGCCGGCAACCCGCAAAATAAACTCAAAATAATACATGTAGCGGGCACCAACGGAAAAGGTTCTACATGCAGGTTTTTATACTATATTTTAAAAGAGCACGGTTTAAAAACCGGTTTATATACCTCTCCCCATCTGGATAGTTTTAACGAAAGAATAGTAGTCGGCGAAGATACGATTAGCGATTCGGACGCTGCAAGGCTTAACGATTTTTTTAATAAAATAGCGAATAAAGAAAATATTTTTAAAAAGATAGGCAAACCTACTTTTTTTGAACTTACGACGGCGATATGCTTTAAATATTTTTTTGAAAAAAAAGTAGAAGTTGCAGTTATCGAAACGGGTCTTGGAGGAAGATTAGACGCGACCAACATTGTTAAAAAGCCGCTTGTATCGGTTATTACTAACATATCGGCCGACCATAAAGATATACTCGGCAATTCCCTTAAAAAAATTGCGCTCGAAAAAGCCGGAATTATAAAAAAAAATTCAATAGCCGTCTGCGGGGAAAGAAATAAAAAAATCAGGCAAATTATCTATGATTACGCTTTAGGGGCCAATTCTTTATTTTACTCGTACGATAAGGTTAAATTAATCAAAAAAGGATTTTTTTACGAGTATAAAGGATTAAATATAGACATAAAAAATATAAAAAATCCTAATTTTGCTTTATATCAGAACGACAATCTTAAATTGGCTATATTGGCGGCCGAAATTATTTCTAAATATTATTCTAAGGCTCTTAAATTTAATTTAAACGAAGGATTATTAAAGAGTGCGGTCTTAAAATTTAAAAATGAAGGCCGTTTTGAGATAATAAAATATAAAAACAACTATATTATTTTAGACGGAGCGCATAATCCCGAAGGGATTAAAAAACTTATCGCTTCTTTAAAGAAAATTTTTCCGAATAATAATTTCGTAACTATTTTTGCCGTTATGAGAGACAAAGACTATAATACTATTTTAAAAAGGCTTTCGACTCTCGGCGGAAAAATTATATTTACCGGATTGTGCAAAAATGAAAGAGCGCTTGAAACTAAAGAATTAAAAAAAATTTCCGTAATTAATAAATATTTTAAAGATATCTTTATTTCCGGCGGCATAAAAGAATCTCTTGAAACCGCCTTAAAAATTAAAAGCTACGACGATATTATATTGATATGCGGTTCTCTTTATTTGATAGGGGAATTTAAAAAATTGACGAAAGGCTCGATAAATTAAATGAAAAAATTAGAATTAGGCTTATATTTTTTTATAACATTTTTTATAATTGTTTTTGTCGTAAGCGTTTATAATTCCAATGCCTTTAAAAGTGCCTTTAAAAGCAAAGCCATCCCTATTTATATAAAGTCGAATAAGGTAATTTATAATAAACATAATCATACGTATACTTTTACCGGAAACGTTATAATAACGAGAAAAAAATTTATTCTCAAGGCAGAAAAAGTAGTTTATTATTTTAAAACCGGTTATGCCGTCGCCGTCGGACGCGTCGTAGTAAATTCAAAAGGAACGGTTACCAAGACTAAAAAAATTAAGGTGTATTTAAAAAGCCGCATAGGAACTACTTATAATACGCATATACATTACATCGACAAAAATATTTACGTTTACGGCAAAAAAATTTATCATAAAGGTAAAGGTTTTTATCAGGTCGAAGACGGATATTTAACATCCTGCAAAATGCATCCGCCGTCATGGAAACTTTATTCGTCTTTTTCCGATATTTACGAGGGCAGTTATGCATATTCTTATAATTCGATATTTTATATTCATAATATTCCTATCCTCTATTTCCCTTTTATGGTTACTCCTATTAAAACCAAGAAATCTTCGGGACTTTTAATACCTACCGCCGGCTACAGCTCTCTTACTGGTTATCAGGCAGGAGAAGGTTATTATTTAGACCTCGGACGTTCGCAGGATTTAACCTACGAACTTAATTATTACAGCTATTTAGGATACGGCAACTCTTTAAAATACAGATACAGCCTAAATCCATATTCGCACGGTTCTATTTACGGTTTTTATATGCACGAGAACGATAATTCTAAAAGCCTTTCTATGTCCCCAAGCTTAACGCGTTATCTGCTGTTTTCCCATAATATCGATTTTTTCGGAAAGCTTGCGGTAAAAACAAACCTAAATATTCCTTCCGACAATTCCTTTTATTCGAATTTTTCTACAAGCGTTTATCAGATGACTAAAAACAGGCTGTCTTCTAATTTTTCCGCTACCTACGATTTTCAAAGTTATTCGGCGAGGATGAATTTTCTGAGGTTGGACAACCTGTTTATTCCAAACTATACTACCGTTGACGAGTATCCCGCTTTTTCCTTGGACGGGCAGTCCAAACTCGGCGGATTTTTTAATAATCCTTTATATTTTAATCTTCATTCTTCCTTTGACGTCTTCAAGAGTCCAGCATACTTAAACGATGAGAGGCTAGATATTTACCCTTCGGTTTATATGCCTTTAAATATAATAAAAGGAGTTCATATAACGCCGAGGATAGGAGTGAGGGATACAGGCTATTTTAATATAACGGATGGTTATAACGACGTTTCTTCGACCGACAAGAACAGACAGATTTATTATGCTTCTATAGACGACAATACTACCCTGTTTAGTAATTACTTGACTTCCGCCAAAAACAACGCAGGTTATTTAGCTTTTTTAACCCCTTATTTAAATTATAATCTTGTAAAGCCGGTTAATCAGTCGGGTCTTCCATTAATAGACCAGACGGATTATATTCCAAAGGAATTGTCGGAAGGAATATTTAGGTTTGTTTTTACC
>JAJZLA010000008.1:3714-15016 GCA_021803845.1 bacterium
CGACCTTAATTCAATTCCAAAGGAAAGCGCATTTAAATACGGATTAAATTTTAATTTAGAAAGTTATAACGACAAAGGCATAAACAATCTGCTAAGATTAAGTTTATACCAGTATCATTCTATTTCAGGCAACTTTATTAATCCTGTTAATTATTTTAATTACGATAATGCAAATTCCGATATTATAACGAGAATTAAAGTACATCCGATTTCCAATCTGTATTTTTTTGGCAACGCCAGTTACGACGATTATAATTATATATTTCACGATTATAATATAAACTCGCAAATTACCGATTTTAGAAAAGATTCTTTCGGCATAGGCTACACTGAAATAAACGACGTTCAGGGGTATATATCGGCTTTAAATATGTTTAATTCGACTAACGCAAATCTTTTTCCGCAGACGACGTCCGCTATAACCGACCTGAACACTTTGTCTTACGCCAGTTTATCGGCTAATTTAAATATAGCTGACGGTTTCAGCGTTAATACGACGGAAAATATAGATTTGACTGTTCATAAAGATATATCTAATTCAATAGGCGTCTTATATCAAACCGGATGTATAGGCTTTATTGCAAATTATATGAATCTGCCGTATTTTCATCAATGGGCTTTTTCTTTCGGTTTAATTTTAAGGGGAATAGGCACATACGGTTTCGGCAATATGATTTCTCCGGGAGCCGCTTCTTCCGGATTGTCTATGAACGGTCCCGGATTCAGCAACAGTTTTTAAAAATGTATGCAAGGAGGTAAGATAAATTTTATGAAGAAGACGTATCTGGTAACGGGAGGTTTCGGATTTATAGGAGCTAATTTTATACGTTATATTTTGGATAATCGAAAAGACGTAGATATTATAAACATAGACAGCATAACCTATGCCGCAAATCCGGAAAATCTTGCGGGCTATACGGAAAATTACAGATTTTACAAGACGGATATCGCAGACAAGCAGACGTTGTCTAAAATTTTTAACGAAAATAAAATAGATTTCGTAATAAATTTTGCGGCTGAATCCCACGTGGACAGGTCTATTCTGGAACCTTCTGTTTTTATCGGAACTAACGTTGCGGGAACGCTTAATTTGCTGGAACTGTCTTTGAAGCATAAAGTAGAAAAATTTCTTCAGATTTCTACCGACGAAGTTTACGGATCGCTCGGAGAAACCGGAAAATTCAGCGAAGAAACACCTTTGTCGCCGAGAAGTCCTTATTCCGCTTCAAAAGCTTCCGCCGATATGTTGGTAAAGTCGTTTTTCCATACTTTCGATATGCCGGTTTTAATTACGAGGTGTTCAAACAATTACGGGCCGTATCAATTTCCCGAAAAATTAATACCTTTGACTATAATAAACGCTTTAAACGATAAAGAAATCCCTCTTTACGGCGACGGTAAAAACGTAAGAGACTGGATACACGTTTTAGACCACGTGAAAGGAATATGTTTAGTTTTAGAAAAAGGGGATTTCGGAGAAGTTTATAATATAGGAGGCAATGCCGAAACGAAAAATATTGATATAATTATATATATACTCAATAAACTTAATAAGCCGCCTTCTTTAATAAAATACGTCAAAGACAGGCCGGGGCATGACAGAAGGTATGCTATGGATTATTCAAAAATAAATAAAAATATGGGTTTTTTGCCGGAATACGTTATAGAAAAAGGTCTTGATGATACAATAAACTGGTATGTAAATAATGAAAGCTGGTGGCGCAAAATATTATCCGGCGATTATAAACAATATTATAAAACAATGTATGAAAACAGATGAGGTTTAATTATGCTTAAAATTGCCCTGATCGGTTCGACCGGCATGCTCGGTATCGACGTAAATGCCGCTCTGAAAGGTGTTAACTTTTTAATCAAAAATTTTAACTCAAAAAATTTGGACATTGCAAATTCGGAAGCGGTAAATTCAGCCGTCGAAAGTTTCAAGCCTGATTATATCGTTAATTGCGCGGCCTACACTAACGTAGACGGAGCCGAAACCGATAAAGAGCTTGCGGACGCCGTTAATAATACCGGCGTGCAAAATTTAGCTGATGCTGCTTTAAATACCGGTGCCAGAATAATTCATATAAGTACAGATTATGTTTTTGACGGTTCAAAAAGAACGCCTTATAACGAAGACGATGCGACTAACCCGATAAACGAATACGGTTTTTCTAAACTAAGAGGGGAAGAAGCTTTAAAAAACTCCGGCGCAAGTTACACAATACTGCGTACTTCCTGGCTTTACGGAAAAAACGGGAAAAATTTCGTAAATACTATTCTTAAATTAGCGGACAGCCAGAAAAAAATAGAGGTGGTCGACGATCAGTTCGGCAGTCCGACATACACTAAAGACATAGCTTATGCGATATCGGAAATAATAATAAAAGACAATTCAAAAAACGAAATATATCATTTGACTAATTCAAGCGACGGACATACTACATGGTATAAGTTTGCCCTCGAAATAGTTAATGTTTTTAAAAGAACTAACTGTGAAATTATTTCCGTAAGTTCCGATAAATCAATCAGGGCGGCGAAAAGACCTGTTTATAGCGTGCTTGATAACTCCAAAATTAAAGAAGATTATGGAATTGAATTAAGGTCGTGGAAAGACGCTTTAAAAAAATACTGCAACGATATAGGTTACTTTATTGTTTGAAAAATAAAAATTAAGATATATAATATATAATATATAATATTGAAATCGGTATATATAATCTATTTTATTGCGTTGCCTGGTTTAAATTTCGACAATGCGTAAATATTTAATTTTATAACCATTAAAATAGTTTAAGGAGGTTTTTTATGAAAAAGTTTATTTTATCCGCATTTGTTATTTTATCCGCATTTGTTGCGGTTAATCTTTTAACTTTGTCTTCGGCGAATGCTAAAACGACCGTTAATAATTCAAAATTAATAGCGCAGGGGAAAAAATTATTTTATTCTAAGAGCATAGGAACAAACGGTTTTTCATGCGCAACGTGTCATGTTTACAGTGCGGGAACTTATATAAATATGCACGGTAAAGCTATGGTTATCAGGCCGATTAAAAATGCAGCCGAACATATAGCAAAATTCGACAAGATGCACCATATGAAAATGACTTTACAAGACAAAGTGAATATGTGCGATAAATTTGTGCTAAAAGGACATTTAACCAAAAATCAGCTTACCGCATTGACCGCTTACGTAAATTCCTTAAAATAACGGTTTATTTTATTATACTAACAACTTAAAAGCGCTTTCGTAATAATAATGAAGGCGCTTTAATTTTTTAAAAAATAAATATCGCAAAATTAATGGGTAAAATTTTTTTGTCTAAAATAAGAAGCAGGTTTCTTGCAGGTTTATCGGTCGTTATCCCCGGAGCTTTAACTATTTTTATAATAGTCTGGCTGTTAAAAGAAATAAATCTTATTTTTAGTCCTTTTTCCATTTTCCTTGAAAATTATATCCATATTTATATTCCGGACGTCGGCTTAATACTTTTACTTATTTTAATATTAGTTTCCGGTTATCTTATTACTAATTTTGCCGGAAGGTCTATTATAAACTTTTACGAAAACGTAATGTTAAAAATCCCGCTCGTAAATTTATTTTATAAATCAACGAAACAGTGGGTAGATATATTTTCTCCGGGCAAGAGTTCATTTAAAAAATTCGTTCTGGTAAAATATAATGACGATAAATTTATATACGGCTTTTTAACTTCAGCTACCGGAATAAAAACGGGGGGCAAAGACGAATATGCGGTAGTGTATATACCTACTAACCATTTATATATAGGAATGAATATTATAGCAAAAAAAGAAGATGTAATAGATACAGGATTAAAAGTAGAACAGGGTATTCAGATAGTTCTTTCGGCCGGAATAGCGTTTCCGGATAGTTTATGAAACCTGTGATGGAAAATGCATAACAGATTCTTTATCGAAGAAAAAATAGAAACGGACGGCAAAATTTCAGGAAAAAAAATAGTTTTAGAATCTATAACTTCGCATATTAAAGCCTTTAGAAAACAAACCGGTTCAAAAATTTTACTTTACAACGGCGCAGGAACGGTATTTTCCGCCGTAATTATCGAAATTTCTAAAAGAAGCGTAGTTTTAGAGTTATCTTCAGTTGATATATACACTGAAAACGAACCTAAAGTAAATATTTTTTTGCCTTTAATTACATCGCATATTATGGACCAATTAATCGCAAGAATTTGCGAGCTTGAAATAAACGCCGTGATTCCGATTATAACCGAAAGATCGATAGTTTTAAAAAACCGGAAAGAGATAGATTCAAAGATGTCTAAATGGGATAAGATTTCTAAAGGTGCTATGATAATTGCGGGAAAAAATTTTTCTACGAAGGTAAAAGAACCGGAAATATTAGAAGACGCATTTAAAGCGGCCGAAAATTACAGCGTCAAACTTATAGCCGTTCCTAAGACAGAGTTGTATCTTAAAAAATATTTAGAATCTTTTGATTTTAGCAAAAAAGATATTTCTATGGGAATTTTCATAGGTCCCGAAGGCGATTTTTCGGCATCCGAGTTAGAACTTTCCAAAAAATACGGACTGACGCAGGTTAAGTTGACCGATTACATTATGAGTACTTTCACGGCTTCTATTTATTCAGTTTCCAATTTAATATGTTACTTGCACTAAAAACTTCATATATTATGCATCTTAAATATATAGAACTTTTCGGTTTTAAGACATTTCCCGATAAAATAAGAATACCGTTTGATAGAGGTATAAACGTTATAGTAGGACCTAACGGATGCGGAAAAACCAATATCGTAGATGCCGTAAGATTCATTCTCGGGGAACAGAATCTTAAAGAGTTAAGATTGAAAAGCATGAATGATATAATATTTCACGGTTCAAATATAAGAAACGGTTCATCCGTCGCTTTGTGCAGGGGCGTTTTTGAAAACGGCGGAGGCGGAAGTTTTAAATATAAAGATTTTTCGGAAGTAATGGTCGAGCGGAGACATTTCAAAAACAAAGAAACCGAATATAAAATAAACGGAATTTCCATACCCTACAGGGAATATTTAGATTTTTTCATCGAAAGCGGCTTATCTAAACATTATTCCATAATAGACTCCTATAAAATCAACGCTTTGCTAAATTATAAGCCGACAGAATTGCGTTTATTTTTTGAAGAAGCTTCCGGAATTACAAAGTATAAGATTCAGAAAAAATCGGCTTCTAAAAAACTTGAAGCCTCCGTCAATAATCTTTTAAGAATAGGCGATATGCTTGGCGAAGTCGAAGGCCGTCTCGAAGATCTTGAAAAATCGGCTAAAAAATTAGAAGAATGCCGGCTTACCGCAACCGAAAAAAATCGCTATGAATACGTATTGTACGTAAGGTCGAAAAATAAAATAATTTCCGATATAAACAAGTATAAGTCCGAGCTTGAAATTTATTCGGCGCAGCTTGCGGAAGCGGACGCTCTCATCGCTTCTCTATTAGACATACTAACCGACGCTAAAACTTTGTTCGACGATATAGAAAAAATTTATAAAACAGCGACAAACGAAAAAAACAGCCGCTTAATAGAACTTGCAAAGCTTTGTTCGGATATAGAATATTTAGAAATAAAAATTAAAGATATAGAGTCCGAAATAACAAAAAAAACCAAAGAAGCGGATGAGCTGGATGAATCACGCAAAAGAAACGCCGAAAAATTAACCGGATTAAGTGAAAAGCTTTCGACCGACGAGTCTAATTTTAAAAATCTTAACGAAAAATTAAATATAAAGGCAAAATTGCTTGCCGAAAAAAAAGAGTTTATGCTGAGAGTCAAAGGTATTCTTGCGAATATCGAAGACGAAATTTTAGATATAGTCGAAAAATCCCAAAACGGAAAAAACAAAATTATTTTTATAGATAAAAATATTAAAAATATAGAAGCAAAAATTGTAGAAACGCAAAATAATTCCGACAAAATTTCCGCGGAATTAGAAGATGCGGAAATTTCTTTTAATCAAAAAACCCAAGATTTAAAAGAGAACGAACTGTCCGCCGAAACCGTTAAAAAAAAATATTTCGATAACGAAAACGAACTTATCGGATTAGATAAAAAATTCAATGAATATTTTTTGCAAAAAAATGCGTTGGAAAAAGAGCTTATAAAAATTAATATTGAAATAACTAAACTTAATGAATTTATAAAAAACAGGGAAGGATTTTCCGAAGGCGTCAAAGATTTTCTTAAATCAAAAAAGGATTACGAAGCATTCCCTTTATTGGACGCTATAGAAATCGAGTCCGGTTTTGAAAATGCGGCGGCGGCAAGTTTCGGAGATGCATTAGAAACGGTTATATTAGACGATATAGATTATGCAAGAAAAGCGATAGAATATATTAATGCAGACAAAAGAGGAAAAATTAAAATTTATATTCCGGGAAAAAATAAAAATAAAAACGATGCCGAAAACGGCGGCTTAGAATGCGAAGTTTGCAGGGAGTTAAACCTTGTTCCAATAAAAGAAAAAATTAAATTAAATTATAAAAATATATCGTTTGAAGATATAGGGAAAGATTTTTATTACTGTGAAGACAAAAATAAAATTTTAGACTATATAGAACGCAATAATTTTTTTCCGGAAGTTAATATAATAACCGAAGACGGGTCGATATTTACTCCTGACGGTTTTATAGCCGCAGGAAAAGATAAAGACGACGATGGAGCAAATCTTTTTATAAATAAGAATAAACTGTCCGAATATTCCGCATTAGAAGCGGTTAAAAGAGAGGAGCTTAAATCCATAGAATCCTCCTTGGCTTCCGTTCAGTTTAAAATTAAAGAACATACGGAAATAAAGGAAAAGTTAAACGACGAAATCAGAGCTTTAGAAATGGCGAGGCTTACCATAGAAAACGATCTGAAGCATATTAAAAACATAGTCGAAAAATCAAAAGAAAGAATCAATATATTAATAATGGAATCGGCAAACTTAGAAAAAGAAAAACAGAACGAATATCGGGAAAAAGAGGAATTGCAGAACGAAACCGCTTTGCTTGAAAGCGAATATAAATTAAAAAACGCCGCAAAAAACGAAGAAGAGTTAAAGTTAGCCTCGGCGGAAAAAGATTTGGAAAAAATAAAAGAGGAAGAAACCGCTTTAAGAATAGAGATTAACTCGGCGGTACAGAATATAAATTTTTTAAAGAAACATATAAAAGACATGGAATATAACCTGTCGAATTACGATAAAAGGATTAACTCTTTGCGCGAACAGAAAGAAAAATATGTGCAGGAGATTAATGCCGCATCGGAGGATTTATCTGCAAAAAGAAAAATTATCGAAGTTTTGAACTTATCGGTTAAAGAGGCGGATATCGTTATTAAAGAATCCGAGGTTAAATTAGAATCGTTAAAAGAAAAAATTACGGCAACCGAAAAAGACCTTGAAAGAACAAACGGACGCAAGTCGGATATAGAAAAAAAACAGAACTCTTTGCAGGCTTATATAAATATAAATAACGAAAAACTCGCCGAAATAGACTCTAATAATGCCGCCGTCCGTTTATTAGATGGACTTTCCGAGGAAGATAGAATTTTTATAGACGGCATTGCGGATTTAAGCGATAATAATATTAAAAAAAACATCGAAGAGCTTTCGGTGAAAATTAAAGAAATCGGCAATGTGAATATGAATGCCGACGAAGAATATAAGGCGGCTCTTGAACGCTCCGACTTTCTCGGAAAGCAGAAAAAAGACTTAGAAACATCCATCGACACGCTTAACGGTATTATTAAAAAATTAGACGCCGTATCTAAAGAAAAATTTAAATCCAGTATGTACGATATAAGGCAAAAATTTAAAGAGCTTTTCGTTTTTCTGTTTGGAGGCGGCAACGCCGATATATTGAGCGTCGTTTCAAAGGTTTCGGAAGAATTAGAATTTGACCGGAGTCAAAAATTAGAAGCAAATCAAAAAGAGACGGACGCCGAAGAAATGCAGGGAATGGAAATAAACGTTCAGATACCCGGAAAAAAATTTACCGGAATTAATATTTTATCCCAGGGCGAAAGGGTTCTGGTAGCCGTAAGCCTTTTATTCGCTATATTTTTAACTAAAAAAACTCCGTTCTGCGTTATAGACGAGGTTGACGCTCCGTTAGATTTTGCCAACAATGCCAGATATAACAAATTAATCGAGGAAATATCAAATTATTCCCAGATAATTATGGTAACGCATAACAAAAAATCTATGGAAGTCGGTAAAAATATATTCGGAGTAACTTCTAAACATCCCGGTATTTCGGGAATAGTGTCCGTTGCGATGAATTAAGTTGTTAAGAGTGATGTTTAAGAAAATATAAAAAAAAATAAACTGGAGACAAATTAATGAAAATATTCGAAAAATTTAAAAATTTAGGGGGGAGCCTGAAAAAAACCAAGCAGGAGCTGTCTAATAAAATAAGTTCTATTTTAGGCGCCGGCAAAATAGATGCCTCCGATCTTGAAAAAATAGAAGAAGCACTGGTCCTGTCGGATATTTCATATAAAACTGCCGGAGAATTAATCGAAGGCGTTAAAAAAAGAATCGCAAAAAATAAAGAATTGACTTCGGACGATATAAAGCAGGCGTTAAAAGACGAAGTTGGGGATAAAATATCCGTTGAATTTCCGGAAATTAAAGACGGAAAAGACAAAAATATTTTTATAATAGCAGGCGTTAACGGAGTAGGAAAAACGACTACCGTGGGAAAGCTCGGCAAGTATTACGCAGACAGGGGCAAAAAGGTTATTATAGCTGCATGCGATACTTTCAGGGCTGCGGGAAAGGAGCAGATAGAGGTCTGGGGGCAGAGAACGGGAATAGAAGTCGTGTCCGGCAAAGAAAATCAAGACCCTGCGTCCGTAGCCCACGACGCCGTCCAGAAATTTAAAGAACAAGATTATAATATTTTGCTTATCGACACCGCCGGAAGGCTTCATAACAAAAAACATCTGATGGAAGAACTAGCCAAAATCAAAAGAGTAATATCAAAATCTTACGGCAGCGAACCGGACGAAATTTTTATAGTTATAGATGCAGGTTTAGGGCAGAATTCTTTGGTGCAGGTAGAACAGTTTAAGGAGATAGTGGATATTACTGGAGTAATAGTTACGAAACTAGACGGTTCGGCAAAAGGCGGCATTATAATAGACATAATAAGCAGGATGAACTTGCCGGTAAGGTTTATAGGAACGGGGGAATCTCCCGAAGATATATCCGAATTTTCCCCCGAAATTTTTAAGGACAATCTGCTTTAACGGTCTATTTATTATCGCAGATGCATTTTATTTAATCTCAATTTTTTTCGGCGATAAAGCTTTACTCTTTTTCAGGGTAACTTCAAGCACCCCGTTTTTAAGTTCGGCATTCGCGTTTTCTTTGTCCACTTCCGATGGAAGGTCTATTATTCTATAAAAAGAACCGTACTGTATCTCCTGCCGGTAGAAATTTTCTTTTTTCTCTTCCTTTTCCTGTTTGTGTTCGCCCTTTATCGTCAGCTGGTCGCCGTTAACCTCTATTACAATATTTTCTTTAGGTATTCCGGGAACTTGCGCTTTTACGATAATGTTTTCGTCCTGCTCGACGACATCCACCGCAGGCTCTATATAGCCGGCGGTGTTTCTAACTGCAGGACTAAAAAAGTCGAAAAAACTTTTTTCAATCTCGTTCCTAATAGGATAAAAAGGGTCAAATTTAACAAGTTTTTTCATAATTTAAACCTCCTTATTCTTTAAATTTGAATATTTTTACTTTCTATTTAAAATATACCGCAAAATTTTTTTTTTTCAAGTTTCATTGACCCAAAATTGCCGATAGAAACTTTAAAACTGCTTCAAAGTTTTATAAGCACTGGATTCCCGCCTACGCGGGAATGACACCCATTGGGTGCAAAGTTAAATATCCACAAAGTCATTCCTGCATATCTTTTGCCTGCGTTTATCAAAGCATGTCTTTGATGCAGGCAAAAGATGCAGGAATCCAGAATTTATAATATGCCGAAACAGTTTTAAATATTTCTATCGGCAATTTTGAGATTGAATTGAATATTTTATTTATATATAATCGATTTATAACATTTGTGAGGGGGCGGAATGGGAACAATCATAAATCACGTATCTAAGACGAAGAAATTAGGCGAAGTACTTATAGACGCGGGGCTATTAAATCCTACTAATCTTGAAAAAGCTCTGACGGAAGCTAAAAAACGCAATATAAGGCTGGGCAACGCTCTAATTTCGCTGGGAATAATTTCAGAAGATAAGATGTTAGACGCCCTTTCTTCTCAGCTTTCTTTAAGAAAAATAGATTTATCGAAAACTATCGTAGATCCCGCAATAGGTAAATTAGTACCCGAAAGGCTTGCAAAGCAGTTTAAAATGGTTCCTGTTACTATGGTAGGCGACGTTCTTACGGTAGCGCTGTCTGATCCTTTGAACGTTTTTGCTTTAGACGCGCTGAAAAGAGACGTCAACGCAAATATAGAAATAGCGCTTTCAAATGAAAGAGATATTTTAAAAGCCATAGATTACGTATGGACGGCAAAAGAAGTTTCTAAAGCCGCCGCCGGTCAGTCGGTAGTTTCTGCCGACGCTTTTAATTTCGGCGCCGATAAATCTACTTCTTTTGCTTCTGTGGCTTCCGCAAACACTCAAAAAGACGATTCCGTTAACGACGTAAACATAATTAAATTAGTTAATTTAATAATATTTTCAGGAGCTAAAAACAGGGCTTCGGATATACATATAGAACCTTTGGAAGACATAATAATAGTCAGGGAAAGAATAGACGGAGAATTAGTCAAGGTAAAAGAAATTCCTCTTCAACTGCTTAATCCCGTTATTGCAAGGATTAAAATAATGGCTAATATGGATATAGCGGAAAAAAGAAATCCGCAGGATTCAAGATTCGATATAAACATCGGCGAGAAAAATTTAGATATTAGGGTTTCGGTAGTGCCTACCATAAACGGCGAAAAAGTCGTGTTCAGGCTTTTAGACAAATCGTCCAAAGTCGCCAAAATTTCCGAATCTTCTTTAGATAAGAACGATAGAGATAAAATTCTAAAAATAATATATAAAAAATACGGACTGTTTTTAATCAGCGGTCCTACAGGTTCCGGTAAAACTACCACGGCTTATTCGGTTATATCGGAATTAAACAATATCCATAAAAACATTATTACCGTCGAAGACCCGGTAGAATATAAGATGCGCTACGTAAATCAAATAGAAGTGAACCAGAAAGGCGGAGTCGGTTTTGCGGACGCGCTCAGGGCGGTTTTAAGGC
>JAJZLA010000287.1 GCA_021803845.1 bacterium
TTCACCGTCATAACCGATATTCAAACCTTAACCCGTTCGGAAGAGCATTCTGGAGAAACGGCTTCAGACTTCCGGGCACAAACGGAACTCCTGCTGACGCAACGCAGATTTCTAACGGATTAGCACTTCCGAATCCATGGCCGATTCCTGTGATGATTGAACCGATTATCAGTTATACGCACAACGGAAATGAAAATGTTTCACCTCAAACAGATGCGTTTAACGCAGAAGCTGATTTAGTTTCAGCCGGAGCATTTAAGGTTTATACTCCGTTTGCAAATTCAATTTCATTTTATGTTCATTATAATTCAGCAATGAGTTCAACAAATTCAAGCCAATTTTTTATGCAAAAACAGATATTTGCGTCTTTAAACGGAATAGGAAGCGGATTTGGAATTGCTCCACATCTATTAAATTTGAAAATAGGTCAGGTAACAACCGCAAGTCCTTATTTTTACAGACAGATGCCGTTTTATAATGTGGCAGGGCCGGTTGGCAATGGTCAAGGTTTGAATATCGGTTATGACGGTGAAGCTGGTAACCTAATTCATGCGAGAAATGAAGGGTTAGCTTTATACGGTACCCCGGGTTATCATTTGTGGTATAAAGTAACAATGACGAATGACTCAGGAGCTCCTTCATTGAATAATAGCTTAATTAATTCTAATTATAGCGTACATAATGGTGAAGCTACTGGAAGCGGGACATCCAACGCAATGGAATATTCTTATCAATTAAAAGAATATTATCCTGTTCCTGTCGGTCAGTTAGAATTTGGCTACTACGGAGCAACAGTCGCAGAACCGCTTCAAGTTAATGGCGCTTCATGGACGGATAGAATTATGGTTAACGGCGTTGACGTTGATTTAGCTAACGACATTTACGAACTTGGTTTGACATGGATGGAACAGAATGATTCTAATCCTTATGCTCCAAGCAACTATTCCGGCGGACCTAATGCTTTTAACGGTACAACAGGCATAGACAATACATCGAACGGTTATTCTGACTTTGAAGTTTACGGAAGATATTTATTTCCGCAGGTTGGTAAAGGTTTGATGTTGATGGCTGATTATGCAACATATTCATGGTCGCATAAAAACGCACAGGAAGCATTTAATGGTACATTAAACACTAGCTGTTCAAATTCGAATTTATACGGTACAGGATATGTCAGTGGTAATTGTACTAATGACGGTATAAAGGATGCATTTGCTTTGCAAGCTGAATATAATTTAGCTTATAATGCTCATTTATATTTAGGATATACAATAACAAATCATACTCAATTTAATACACTTGACTCAGGTCTTGACTTCGCATTCTAATCCCGCTGAATACGAATAAAGTCAACTATATTATTTAATTCCTGAACCATTTGTTAAATCTGCATTTTAGGACTTATTGGTATTTATCCAATAAGTCCTTTTTTTGTTTTTATCTAATTGAATCTTTTGCAAGTTAAGACCGGTAGTTTTGGATATCTCGTTTATGGAGTTACCCTGTTTGAACAATAAATGCATCATATTGAATTCCTCTTTAGTTATCATGCCCGCCCCTTTAATATGAATTTAATATGATAAATATTTAATCAAATTAAATTATAAAAAGTTTAGGCGGCAATGTTAAATTAAAATTAAAATCTTAAAATACTAAATTAGCATTGATAAGTGGTGCACTTAACTCTGCCGATGACACTAAACTAATAAAAAAAATTCAATCAAATTTAGTTAATATTTAAAAATAAATTAAAATTAAAAAATATACCGCACGCTATTAATAATTTTATTATAGCATATAAAAACAATAGCCTGTCAAGTATTTTTTTATTTTTTTATTTTTTTAAAGATTTTTTAAATAATTTATAGGCGCTCTCTGTTTGTATTTTTTCGCTAAAGCTCAAAAATACAAACAGAGAGCGAAGTTGTGGAGATATTGCAGAATTAATTATTTTTGTAATCCGCAACAGTTAAAACAACGATGTTGAGGTTTGTTTCTTGCTTCGTGCTTGCTCCGCTTCGCTCCGGCGCACTACGGCGAAATAAACATTTAAAAGCATTGTATCGGTATAAACGGCATATTTTCCTGATGAAAAAGATATGGAGTTTAGCGTTTATAAAGCCAAAGGTTTTATGCCAGAAAGAGAACTTTCTAACGGTGAGTTAAGATATATTTATATCGCCAGAACCCGCAAGCCGATGCCAGCTTAACCGCAGGAGTAAGCAAGATAGAGGATTCAAAAGGTAATTACCGGACTTTTAAGCGTAGTAAAGGGTTTTACGGCGTGATTGTCCCAAATTTGTCCCAGCTATAATTTACAGTTATAATTTATTAATAAAATCAATAAATTATTGAGTAAATAAGAGGTTTCCTAAACCTTTGGTCATCGGTTCGATTCCGGTCGGGGGCACCATCAGAAACAATGAATAAAGCATTTCAGGCAAATCACCCCCTTTTTCTTTTTGACAGTTGTAAAAATAGGTAAAATTATGAATAATTTTAATATCTTGCAAACATACTGCTCATTAATGCGTTAAATCTGTCTTTCAGTTCGTCGTCGGCATTGATTTGAATAAAAAAAGGAGTAACAGCTTCGGAATGATAGAAATTAACGTAGTCTGCTTCAGTTAAAGGTTCTAAAAAAGGCTTAAGTTCGCTTTCCGAAGGTTCTTCAAAGTAAGTCTTTTGATTAAAATAAACTGAGGCGTCGGCTTCGGAATAATCGCTTAAACCGCTATTTTCTGCCGTTCCGAACCTGCCCTCGAGCCTTTTCAATATAATTTCTTCTTTTTCGTCGTATATTTTTGAATATAACAATATGAAAATACAGTCTTTTTTATTAAAAACATTAATTATTTTTTCCCTGTGAGAATGTTTTAAAAACGTAGCGTCGAATATTACCCCGCCTCCCCTTACCCCTCCTTCACAGCCGCTTCCGCTTAAACCGGCGGCGCCGCTTATGCTTTCAATTTCGTCCGACCTTGCCGAATTATATGCATTTTGCGTATTTCCAACATTTCCGACATTTGCGTCATTCCCCGTATCTTCTTTAGCCGCCTTATCCGATGAGCTTTTGCATTTTTCAAATTCCTTTAAACCTTCTTCAAGCATAATTCGGTAAACTTCAGAATTAGCTTCTGCGGAATATTTTACGGATTTTTCGGCGGGACCGTATAAAGCTTGCCTAATTTCGTCCGTCGAAAAAACACGGGCGTAAAACCATGCCGAAAGCAGACGGGAAAGCGAGGATTTTCCGCTGCCGGAAAGACCGCAGTTAAGAATTACTACAGGTTTTTTGACAGAGGTAAGATAAAAAACAGCCAAT
>JAJZLA010000009.1 GCA_021803845.1 bacterium
AGGCAAATGTATTAATAATCCATCAAGTCTACCAAGTGCCCTATTTGCATCGGCTATATCCTTAATGAACTCTAAATAATTGATTTCTATCGGCAGTTTCTGAGGTATATAAGGTTTGTTTTTCATCTATTTTATTATTCTAATAATACCACATTTATTGGGATAATAAAATAACTTATTCTAATAAATAGAATAATTACTTTTATTATTCCAATATTATTAGAATCACTATGCTATTTTTCATAACTGCATAATTTTATTATAATTTACTATTTTTACTCGCCGCCTTTCTGCTACATATTGGATAGCATAATACATAAAGCGTATCAGATAAAGCTAACCGATGAATCGATGAGGAAGAAAATATCCGGAAATATTAAACGGCGCTTTTTAAAAAAAGGGTGTGTGTACCACCTCCTCTAATCCGTTAAAGGTATTTTCATTGACTTAAACTTAACGATATTATATAAAAATAAGAAGGGATTAAGATGTCCAGTTAAACCTAAATACGCATATTATATAATTTTGGCATATAAATAAATAGAATGTATGGGGGGATACCTTGAGCAATAATGTGTTAGCTAAGTGTCCTATTATGTTATCAATAGATAATGTTAAACAGATACATGATATTCTTGTTCAAGATTTTTCTAATACCAAAGACCCAATTCTCCCATCCGGCGTAAAGAGCGAGGATTTGCTCGCTTCTGCTATAAGCAGACAAGAAACTAGTCTTAATGGTTTGTTAAAATATCAAGAACCTATTGCTAATGCATCAACTTTGCTGTATGGTATTTGTAATAACCATCCGTTCCATAACGGCAATAAACGGACTGCTCTGGTATCAATGTTAGTACACCTGGATAAGAATAAAATCACTATATATAATTCTCATCAAGTCGAATTATATGATTTTATGATTAAAGTTGCTGATCATAAAATTATTGGCATATCTGGTAAACATTTAAAAGTAAAATCATTAAAAGAGCAAATAATAAATTCAGATGATGAGGTGAGCGCAATTACTCAATGGATTAAAAAACGTTCAGCTCCAATAACAAAGGGTGAGAAAAATATTCCTTATAGAGAACTTCGAAGAATTCTTTCTAGCTTTGGCTATAAACTAGAGGATCATAATAGAGATATGATTAGCATAGTGCGATACGATAGTAAAAAAACAGGTGTTTTTCCTTTTCGTAGAAAAGAGATTCAAGAAAGAAAACACATTTTGAATATTCCATGGCCAGGTGACAATTATGAAGTAAGCATAGATAATATAAAGAAAATTCGGAAATCATGTCATCTTGAAGAGAGTGACGGAGTAGATAGCGATAGTTTTTATAATTATACAACTATAGTGGACACTTTTGTTAATAAATACCGTAAAGTTCTTAAAGACCTAGCAAAAGAAAAAATAATATCTAAACGAAATAAGAAGTAAATAGTTTAAACATAAACAAAAGCCATGCAGTCATAGCCATTTTTAATATTCGGATTTCCCTGTTGTAAATTTACACATTTCACAATATAGCTATTCAGACTGTGCGGGACGAAACTCAGTTTGTGTTTGTCTCTTTTCCTGTGTATGTACTCTGGCTACTCATATATCGGCCGCCATAATTATAATTTAAAAATGCTGACGTTTTTTGCCAGCAAAGAAGCAAGGTTCGATAACTCCTGCGAACTTATCTGTATCCGACCTGTGCTGGCGGACGTAGCCTCCTGAGCCTTCAGGATTAAATCCGAAGAAGCCGAGATTTCCTCTGCGGCGGTCGATTGTTCCTCTGCGGCGGTAGCTATCTGGGTAATCATATCTTTAAGTTTATTCGTCAGTTCTTTTATGGTTTCAATCCTTTCTCCGGCCTTTTTTGCCACATCGACGCCGTTTTTTACCTTATTTTTTCCTTTAAGCATCGAGTCGATAGCTTTTGCCGTATCGTCCTGAATAAATGTTATGGTCGCTGTAATTTCTTTCGTCGCTTTCGAGGTTCTTTCGGCTAATTTCCTTACTTCGTCGGCTACAACGGCAAATCCTCTCCCCTGTTCCCCGGCTCTCGCGGCTTCTATGGCGGCGTTAAGAGCCAGCAGATTAGTCTGGTCGGCGATTTCGTCGATGACGGCGATAATATCGCCTATTTTTTGCGAGGACGAGCCAAGTTCTTCCATTACCGAAGACGTATTATCGACGGCGGCTTCGATAGAATTTATCTCTTTGATTACGTTTTGAACGGCTTCGTATCCTTCTTCGGTGGCTTTCTGAGTGCGGTCTGCTTCATGCGCGCCGGAGTTGGAATTTTTAGCCACTTCAATGATAGCCGACGTAATTTGCTTTATAGATTCTATTATGGAAGAACTGCTTTGCCGCATATTTTCAAGATTTTTTTCAAGCTCTTTTGAGGAATGGTTAAGTTCTTCGCCCTGCCCGGAAATAGAATTTGCGGCGCTGTTGATTGACTTTACGTTGCCGGCAAACGATTCGATAAGCGTATTTACGTGGTTAATTAATCTTCCTATTTCATTTTTTGGATTTACGTTAATTTTTATTTTTGAAGATAAATCTCCGCCCGCCACGTCTTTGACTTTTTTAATCGCTATCTCAAGTTCGTCTATTAAAAATTTTTTAAAATAATAGCTGACGGACAGCAGGGCTATCAGCATAAAAAAGGGCGCAGCAATAAACATATCGAATAGAAAATTAATCTTTTTGCTCATGCCGGAAGACATTGCGTACCTGTCGAAATCCAGCAATTTTATAATCTTATCGATATTGGCATCAAAATATTCCGGTTTCATTTTTAATCCCTCTTCCTGCGGATTTTTTAGCAATTTAGCCATATTCGGCCTGTATCCCGCCATAATCTGCTTAAGCTCGGCCATTTTTTCTTTAGCATTCAAACTTTTTAAGCTGTCCGGCCTTTTTAACACGCTTTTTTTTATTCCGAAAAGCTTTATAAAATGTTCTTTTTGAAACCCTGAATAGAAGCCGTTTATGGCGATTACGTTATTTTTTCTGGCAGATTTTATTTTGTCGGCTAAACTTGTTATTTTTTTATCTATGGATGCCGTATCGTAAGTTTTTTTCGTGAGCTTGGCAATTTCGAGATTGGATTTCCTAAGTTTCGCCAGGTATATTAAATTAGTTGCATCCCTGTTGACCCTCAGCAGGGAAATGGAGGTAGAGCCTAAAACCGCCTGTATATATGACCGGTCTTTTATTGTGCTAATAAAACCCAATAGGAAAAAATTTAAAATCAAAAAAATAATAAACATCGCAAGCGCGGCAACGTATAATCTTAATTTGAACGTTGAAAACATATAACCTCCCTAAAATAATATCTAATTTTTAATTATTCGGCAGAATATTATATATATTAAATATATATGGTTAAATCAATAGCTGTTTTCCAAAAGTTTTAAAACTTCATTTTCGCCGGCTTCCGCGGGATTGTTCTGAATAGCGAAGCCCATCGTATCGAAAGCCTCTTTTGCGATTTTCCGAAGTTTGTCTTTTTCCACGCCGAGGTCTTTTAAACGGATATTCAGATTTAAATCAGAAAGCATTTCTTTTATTTTTTCTATTAAAGACCAGGCGTATTCGTCGTCGCTTTTACCTGCCCTTTTAATGCCGAAATGATGGGCTATAAGCATGAAGTCTTTTTTGCACGCGTTTAAATTGTATTTCATCGATTCTACCGCAAGAGCCGCAAGTCCCGCTCCGTGAGCCGCTTTAGGATAATTTCCGGATACCGGATGCTCCATAGCGTGCATTATGCCGACGCCGGAAATATCAATCGCAAGCCCGGCAAGAGCGGAAGCTGTCGCCATATTTCCTCTTGCTTCTATATTATTCGGTTCGTTATACGCCTTAATTAAATTATCTTTTAGAAGATAAAACGCCTGCATGCAGTAAGCCGAAGAAAAAGCATTTTTTGCTTTTCCGATAAAAGCTTCGAAAATATGAACAAATACGTCAAAGCCGGTAGCCGCGGTTACGTAAGCAGGCATAGACAGCATAATTTCAGGGTCTATTACGGCCTCTTTAGGGTACATGCATTCATAGCCGAACCCAGGTTTTTCTTTGGTTTCAGGGTTTGTCATGACGGAATATCTGTTGACTTCGCTGCCGGTTCCGGAGGTCGAAACTACAGTTATAACGGGAAGCGCTTCCTTTGCCGGAGTTTTCAGGTATTCCCATACCGGAATATTCCCCTTTGCCGCAACCGCGACGGCTTTTGCGGAATCGAGAGGGCTTCCGCCGCCTAAGCCTATTATAAGCCCGACGCCCTTTTCCCTCGCGATGCCCGCAGCCGAATCTATTTCGTAAGTTGTAGGATTAGGCGTAATTCCGTCGAATATTATCGGGGCAATCCCTGCGTCTTTTAATATTTTTACGAGCCTGTCCAAAGTTCCCGTTTTTTGCATAGAGTTTTTTCCGGTAACTATTAAAGCCGTATCGGAATATTTTTTTGCTATTTTTCCGGTTTCGCCGATTAAACCGGCGCCGAAATGAATTTTTACGGGATTATAAATATTAAGCGTTTTCATACAGGTATGTCCTCCTTAAAAATAAAAAATTACGGTGATTATTAATCTTTTGCCGGAATCATTATACCACAGCCTAAAATTTGTTACAAAAATTTAACATAAATGTAATAAAATTGTAACAATAATCTGTTAATATAATTAAAGCGTAAAAATTAGACAAATTCAGATTGTAAATTTAATTTAATTTACGGAGGAGATTTTATGAACAAAAGCAGTATGAAAAAAATTATTGGAGGGCTAACTGCCGCTTCTGCCGTTTTTGCCCTGTCCATTTTTGCCGCGGGCTGCGCCAAGTCTAAAGCGCCGGCGACAAGCTCTAAGGTTCCCGCCGGAACGCTCACTATTTCCGGTTCCACTATGCTTTATCCCTTAAATTCGGTGTGGGCGGTTAAGTACCACAAACTTAATCCGGGCGTTACGGTCTCGGTTGCGGGAACCGGTTCGGGTTTCGGCATTTCAAACGCCGCGGACGGCAATATTACAATAGGGGCATCCGATGCCTATCTTACAAAAAGCTTTAAAAAGAGGTATCCTAATTTAGTAAACGTTCCGGTCGCTCTCGACGACGCCCAGGTTATTTACAATATCCCCGGCATACCTAACAACGTAAATCTCAAAATGACGCCGAAATTGGTTGCGGAAATTTATATGGGCAAAATTAACAACTGGGACAATCCAATATTTAAAAAATTAAACCCGCAGTACAAGTTCCCTAATCTCCATATTTTCGTCGTTCACAGGGCGGACGCAAGCGGAACGACTTTTGATTTCACGAGCCTTTTAACCGACACTTCCAAAGCATGGGCAAGTAAAGTCGGAAGAAGCCTTTCTCCAGATTGGCCTGTCGGAAGCGGATATCTTGGAAGCGATGCGGTCGTGGCCGCCGTTAAAAGTACGTCCGGAGGCATAGGCTACGTGGGACTCGGCTGGGTCATGGAATATCATCTTGCAAGCGCCGCGCTCCTTAACAAAGCCGGTAATTACGTCGTGGGTTCGGTTAAAACTATTGCCGCCGCCGCAAACTCCGCTTTAAAACAGGGGGATTTTCCGGCTGATTTCGATAAATCTATAGTATGGAACGTTTCGGCCAAAAATGCTTACCCCGATTCAAACTTTGAATTCTGGATGATAAAGAAAACCCAGCCGAATCCAGCAACTACAAAATCGATTAAGGATTTGGTAAACTGGGCGCTTGGTCCGGGACAGGCGGCTAAATATACCGTTAAAACCGGTTTTGCACCGCTTCCTAAATCCGTTATGCCGAACGTTAAAAAACTTCTGGCGCAGGTAAAATAAGCAAGCCATTTAAAAAGGCAGATTAGTATATAGTATAGTCATTGCGCAAAGCGAAGCAATCCGTTCTTTAGATTGCTTCGCTTTGCGCAATGGCGGGATAAATCCGCCGCATTATTTTTTTTAGAAAAATTAAAAAGAATGTGCTATAATTAAAAAAATTTTTAAATTAAATTTGTCCCCATTTAAACAAATTAATGTTCACTTTAAAATACAAAGACGACCTTTTTAAATTTATTCTTTCCGTTTTCGTTCTTTCTATAATTCTGATTTTTTCGGTCTCAGTTATAATCGTACTGTATTACAGTTACCCATCCATTATCAGATACGGCATTTCTTTTTTATGGACAAAAGAATGGAATCCTCCCAAAGAGGTCTTCGGCGCTTTAACTTTTATCGCTGGAACTTTTATCGTTACTTTTCTCGCATTATTGTTTGCGATACCCTTCAGTTTCGGTATAGGGATATTTTTACAGGAATACTGCCCTGTTTTTTTAAGAGGTATTTTTACTGTAATAGTAGAAATGCTGGCGGGAATACCGAGCGTAGTTTTCGGCGTATGGGGCGTGCTGACGGTCGTTCCGTGGCTCAGGGAATCGGTAGAGCCGTTTTTTAACGCTCATTTTTCAAACATACCTTTTCTTAAAGTAGAGGAAAATATCGGCTACGGAATTCTTGCCGCAAGCATTATAGTCGCATTTATGATTTTGCCCATTATATCTTCTATTACCAAAGATTCTTTAGCTTCGGTTCCAAAGCTCGCCAAAGACGGGGCGCTGGCTATGGGCGCCACAAAATTAGACGTCATTAAAGACGTTTCCCTGCCTTACGCCTTGAACGGCATATACGGAGGGATAATTTTAGGTTTCGGAAGGGCGGTGGGAGAGACGATAGCCGTGGTACTTCTGATTGGAAATCAGGCGGTAGTGCCGAAATCTTTGTTCAGCGTAGGCTATACTATATCTTCCCTGTTGGCGAATACCTTTACTTTTGCCGTTATAAGTCCTATATACGCTTCCGCCGAAGTAGAACTTGCGCTTGTGCTTTTATTAACAAGCCTTATAGTCAACATAATAGGACGGAATATTTTAAACAGGGTTATAGGCGGCAGATTCAGCAGGTCTCAGTTCGGCGGCGGCTGATTTTAAGAAATAACCACGGCAATTATAATAAATATAATTTACAATCGAAACTTTATTAAATAAAAATATAAAATTAGAATGGAACAGCAATTGCATGAGCCGGTATTTCCGGCAAACAGGGGATACCTTAAACGTAAAAAAGTTTACAATAACATTGCCGTTTTTTTTGCCGCGGCGGCTTTTGTTATAGGCTCTTTTCCCGTTTTTCACATCATTTTTGAAGCTGTTTCCATAGGATATAAATATCTTAACTGGCATTTTATTTCTACGCTTCCCACCGGATTTCCAATAGGCGCCGAAGGCGGGATATTAAACGCAGTCATAGGAGACGTTTACCTTATAGTAATCGCCTCTATTCTTGCCGTTCCTATCGGAATAGGAACAGGCTTGTATCTGTCGCTTTTCGGCAAAAAAAGGGCAAATGCTTTTCTAAGGCTGTTAAATGAACTCATGCTCGGGATTCCATCTATCGTTTGGGGTATCGTCGGTTTTTACGTTTTTTCTACCAATGCGGGACCGGGTTTTCATTTCGGATTTTCGGCTCTTGCCGGCGGACTCACGCTCGGTTTCATTATGACTCCGATTATTACGCTTCTGACGGAGCAGGCGGTCAACCAGATTCCCGCAAGCTACATAGAAGGAGCTCTTGCGCTCGGGGCTACCAAATGGCAGGCTACGCGGGCAGTCATATTAAAAGCCGCGCTCGGAGGCATATTTATCGGGATATTGCTCGGAGTAATGAATATAATCGGACAGACGGCCCCGCTCTTATTTACAAACTATTATAATACCGGCATGCCAACCGGAGTTACCGGTCCGGGCGGGGCGGTCGGGGATCTGGCGATGCTGATTTTTATATACATTCATGAACCGTCCAAAATACTGCATTACAAAGCGGAAGCGGCATCGGTGGTTTTACTGCTCTTTATATTCGCATTGGATTTGGGATTAAGGTTGATAAACTATTTGGCTAAGAGATTTATTTTATAGGAGGAATTAAAATTTTATGCCCGAAAATATAAAGAAAGATAATGCCGATAATATAATCGTTGACGTTAAAGACCTGAATTTTTATTACGGGAATTACCATCTCTTAAAATCGGTTAATCTTTATTTTAAAAAAAATTCCGTATGTACGCTTTTAGGCCCTTCGGGATGCGGTAAATCCACATTTTTAAGGACGCTTAACAGGATGAACGATTACACCGAAGGCGCAAAGCTGACCGGCGAAGTTTTGATTAACGGGAAAAATATATACGATAAGTCGGTAGATGTGGTGGAATTAAGAAGAGACATAGGCATGGTGTTTCAAAATCCGAATCCGTTCCCAAAATCTATTTTCGATAATATAGCTTTCGGATTAAAAATACACGGCATAAAGAACAAGGATTTTATAGTCGAGCGTGTAGAAAAATGCTTGAAATATTCCGGTCTTTACGATGAAGTCAAAGACAAATTGAATAAATCGGCGCTTTCTCTTTCCGGCGGACAACAGCAGAGACTCTGCATAGCAAGGGCAATTGCTACCAATCCGTCGATACTCTTAATGGATGAGCCAACCGCTTATCTCGACCCTGTTTCGACTAGCATTATACTGGATTTGATAAATTCGTTTAAGAAGTATTACACTATAATAGTCGTAAGCCATAACGTTCAACAATCCGGAAGAATTTCCGATTACAGCGGTTTTTTTCTGGACGGAGAGCTTATAGAATTCGACGAAGCGGGGGCTTTTTTTACGAGGCCTAAAGATAAAAGAACGGAAAATTTTATAACGAGCAGATATTAAAAATAATATCAAAAACATATAAAGGAGAGGGAGGGGTTTCGGTGAATATATTAGATAGCGAGCTTATGAAGTTAAAGAAAAACGTCGTAGAAATGAGCGAGATCGTCAACGGCCAACTCGACAGCGCAACAAGATTTTTATTCGAGAGGGATAAAAAACTTGCCGAAGAAACCA
Organism: bacterium; assembly: GCA_021803845.1. Next base: position 8,944 of record JAJZLA010000009.1, read on the forward strand.
TTAATAACGACCTTAAAGTTAATTCGCTGGAAGTAAGTATTAATGAAAGCTGTATAAAACTTCTGGCTTTATATCAACCCGAAGCTGCCGATTTAATGTTTATAACGACCACGATGAAAATAATAACCGACCTAGAAAGAATGGGAGATTTATGCGCTTCGGTGTGCCAGATAGGGCTTAAACTTACCGACGGAACGGCGTCTTCGGAAGAATTTAAATGCGTATATTCATATCTGGAAGACGTTGCCGCAAGGGACGGCGAAATGCTTAAAATGGCGACGAAAATGTATGCGAACGGCGCAAAAGAAAATATAGGGCTTAAAGATATTATAATAAGAGACGAAAACGTTATAGATATGCTGTCCCATAAAATCGTCGTGGATATTATAAACGCGTCGATAAAAAATTTAACCACGCTTGAAAACAATATAACTTATATTTTTATTGCCCGAAAATATGAAAGATTTGCCGACCATGCCCAAAAAATTATGGAACTGCTGCTATATATGGAATTAGGAAAAGACTTAAGAAACTTGCCCGAATATTAATCGGCTTTTAATCCCATTCCTAATGCGTTATAAACGCTTATGACGTCTTCCTGCAAAAGCAGGTTTTGATTTATCAGGTTATATTCCGCGTTAAGCATATTCATCTTATACGTCAAGTATGTTATGCGGCTTGCAATGCCTGTTTTATACTGAACTCCGTAAATATGAAACAGTTTCAGGGAATAATTAAAATTATTTTCGTAGCTTTTCATAGTCTTAGCATCTCTTCTATAATCAGCAAGAGCGCTGTCGGTTTCGCTGAAAGCGTTTATTACGGCGTTTCGATAGTTTAACACGGCCTGCTGATACTGCAGTTTAGACCTTTTGTATATGCTTATGTTTGTTTTATAATTAAATATAGGCGCCAAAATATTCAATCCAAAGCTCCATATGCTGTTCGTATCGGTAACGAAATTGTTTAGGCTCGGGCTTGCGTAACCGTAGTTTCCGGTCAGATTTAATACCGGAAAAAAATTCGCAAGACTTTCTTTTTTTGCGTAAGCGTATGATAAGACGTTGTATTCGGCTTCTTTAACGTCCGGCCTTTGCGTTAAAATTTCCGAAGGAATATTCGGCGGTATAAGATTTGAGTAATCCATACTTTTTTTATTAGTATTATTTTTGAATTTAAACTTGAATTTTTCAGGGAATTTTCCTATGTAATAAGCCAGCGTGTTTTTGGTAATATCCTGAAGTTTTATAGAATCGTTCAATTCTGTTTTTAAAATTTCAAGATTTGTTTTAGCGGCTTCTACCGGTTCCGCATCTATAAGCCCGTCTTTATATTGAATCATATAAAGCTTTAAAATTTCTTTTTCGGCGGCATATTGTTTTTTCAGATTATCCGCAGATTTTTCTAAAGCCCATATTTGAAAATAAGCCTGAGCGACATTGCTTATTAGAGTCAATTTTACGACGTCCGCATCTTCTTTAGAAACGGCGACGTTTGCTTTTGCCTGCTTTATAGCGTTATTGACCTGATTCCATGCGTCTAACTCGTAAGAAGCGCTTAAACCGGCCTGATTCAAATTATAAATTACGGTGGAATGGCCGCCTGAAGAACCGCCGCCGGAGAATATAGAAGTTTCGTAGCCCGGAAGTTTATTTCTCACAGCGCTGAAATTGAAATTAACAACCGGAAATAAATTAGATTCATTCTGCGAAACATAAGTTTCGGCGACCTGAATATTTTTTATGGCTATAAGATAATTTAAATTGTTTTTAACCGCCTCGCCGACTAAAATATCCAGATTTTTATCATTAAAATTTTTCCACCAGTCGTTTTTTACCGCCATATTTCCGGTTTTAAGGGTATATTTGAACTGTTTTGGTATTTTTATAACAATTTTTTTGGGACTGCTGAACAGACTGCAGCCGCTAAGGATAAAAACTGAGCCGAAGCCCATGCAAAAAAGCAGAAATAAAATTTTATTTATTTTTATTTTTATTCTCGATATCTTCATATTAATTTAATATTAAAATTTTAATTGACTGAATTTTGAATTTATTATATTCTAATTATACTGACTATAAAGTCATATTGTCAATCGGTTTTTTGCTCTAAACGTAAATTTATTAATCCGGCAGATTAAAATAAAATATAAATCTAAATATTTAAAATAAAGGTAATTTTATGATTAAAAGATTTATAATTGCATTTCTTGTTTTAGCCGTCATATTCGGCGGAATATTCGGATACAAGGCATATAAAGGCTATAAAAACGGGCAGATGATGAAAATGATGAAATATCCGCCCGCTTCGGTATCCGTAGCCGTTTCCAAAATAGGTGACTGGCAGCCATATATTCATACCATAGGGAACGTAACGGCGATAAATTCGGTTAACGTAACGACCCAGGTGGCAGGACAGGTTAAAGGCATATATTTTAAATCCGGCGAATTTGTTCATAAAAATCAGCTCTTGGCAACCCTTGACGATTCCCTTCAGCTTGCCCAGCTAAAACAGTATAAATCCCAATTAATCGTTAATAAATTTAATTATCTGCAGTATAAAAAAGCCTACGAGAAAAATGCCGTTTCCAAAGCGTCTTATATTCAAATGCTCTCAACTTTAAAGCAGAACGAAGCGTTAATAAATCAAACGGAAGTCGTTATAAACGATATGACCGTAAGAGCCCCTTTTTCAGGCATAGTAGGAATAAGAAATTCAAGTTCCGTAAATCTTGGGCAGTATATTCAGCCCGGAACCAGTATTATTCCGCTTTATTCCGTCAATCCCATTTATATCGATTTTACTATGCCGCAAAACGATTTGCACAGTTTAAAAATAAATCAGAAGGTTAAGGTAGAACTGGATTCATATCATAAGGCCTTTACCGGCAGGATAAAAACTATAGGCATAGACGTAAATACGGTTTCCAGAAATATAACCGTCAGAGTTATAATAGATAACGGCGCTCTGATTTTAAGGCCGGGAATGTTCGTTACGGGAAGGGTCTTCCTTCCGGTAATACATAACGTCGTTACGGTTCCGGCTACAGCGGTAACATATAATCCTTATGGGGATTTTATCTATGTCGTAGTTAAGAAGAACGGTCAATATATAGCAAATACCGATTACGTTACCGTAGGACAGCAGAGAAGCGATACGGCAGTAATATCTAAAGGTTTGAAACCCGGAGCAATAGTCGTTACAGCCGGACAGGTTAAACTCAGGAACGGCGCGCCGGTTATCATCGAAAACGGCATAGGAAATGCCGGGAAAGCGAACGGCGTTAAAAATAAGGGCAAGGAGAGCAATAAATGAGTTTTACCGATGTATTCATAAAAAAACCGGTTCTTGCGATAGTCTTAAGCCTTATTATTTTAATTCTGGGCGCAAGGTCTTTGTCCGAGCTTACCGTAAGAGAATACCCGAAAGTAAAAGATACGCTGATAACCGTCCAAACCGCTTATCCCGGGGCCAGCGCAAACGTGGTGCAGGGTTTCATTACTATGCCTCTAGAAAGGGCTATCGCTTCTTCGGAGGGTATCGATTATATTACCTCGTCTAGCACCGAAGGCGTTAGCACCATTATGGTATTTATGAAGCTTAATTACGACCCTAACGCCGCCCTTGCAGAGGTGCTTTCGCAGGTAAATTCCGTTCTGAACCAGCTTCCTAAACAGTCACAGCTTCCGGTAATCACAAAAACAAGCGTGACGAATCTGGCATATCTGTATCTTGCATTTACGTCTAATTCCTTAAGCAGTTCGCAGATGACGGACTATCTGACGAGGGCGGTTCAGCCTAAAGTTCAGGCGATAAACGGCGTAGGGCAGGTTATGATTTATGGAAACAAACAGTTCGGAATGAGGATATGGCTTAATCCTAAAAAAATGGCGGAATTTAACGTTACGCCCGTGGAAGTTTCCCAGGCCCTTGCAAATAATAACTATATATCGTCTAACGGATATACCAAAGGGAATTATATACAGGTCAATATATCGGCGGATACCCTTCTTAACAGCGTAAAGCAGTTTAAAAATTTAGTCGTGGCGAACGACGGCGGAACTTTAATAAGAATCAAAGATATCGGCACCGTCGAAATGGGTTCGGTAAGTTACGACGCCGGCAATATAATGAACGGGAAAAAAGCCGTGGTTATGGGTATATTTACTACGCCTACCGCCAATCCCCTGACCGTAGTCAAAAACATCAGGAAAATACTTCCGTCGCTCAAACAGCAGCTTCCGGCGCACATAAAACTCAGGGTTGCGTTCGACAGAACCGTATTTATAAGCAGTTCCATTAACGAAGTCGTAAAAGCAGTCGTAGAAACTCTCATAATAGTCATTATAGTCATATTTTTGTTTCTAGGCTCCGCAAGAAGCGTTATAATTCCGGTAATCGCGATACCTCTTTCCATAATAGGCGACCTGTTTGTTATGTATTATCTGCATTATTCGATAAATTTGCTGACCCTTCTCGCCATGGTTCTGGCTATCGGACTAGTCGTGGACGACGCAATCATCGTCGTAGAAAACGTAAGCAGGCATATAGAAGAAGGAAGAAAACCCATAGATGCCGCTCTTATAGGGGCAAGAGAACTCGGCATACCGGTTATAGCCATGTCCATTACGCTCGTAGCCGTTTTCCTGCCTATAGGTTTTATGGGAGGACTGACCGGAGCGCTGTTTACCGAGTTTGCTTTCTCGCTGGCCGGAGCCGTTCTTATATCGGGTATCATAGCTTTAACTCTTTCTCCCATGATGTCTTCTAAATTTCTTAAAGAAGATATGGGCAAGGGAGGATTTACGCACTTTTTAGACGTTTCTTTCGATAAAATCAAAACGGTTTACTCTAAGATATTGCATAGTATTCTTGATTATAAACCGGTTGTGGCTTTAGTTATAGCAGTCGTTCTTGTCAGCGCGTATTTCCTTTTCGTAACTACAAAGAGCGAACTGGCGCCTACGGAAGACCAGGGAGTAATATTCGTTATGGGAACCGCTTCGCCTACTTCTACTTTTAAAAATCTAAATATGTACGCAAAACAAATGGGCGGTATATATAATTCTATCCCGGAAATGGACCGTTATTTTATGGCGCTGGGAGTTTCCGGCAATAACAGCCTTATATCCGGTTTAATACTCAAACCGTGGGACGAAAGAAAAAAGACGCAGATGCAGCTTACGCCGGTTCTCCAGCAGAAATTAAATTCGGTGGCGGGCTTAAAGTTGGTTGCTTTTGCCCTGCCGAGCCTTCCGGGTTCCCAGGGCCTGCCGGTGGAGTTCGTGGTCAACTCGACTACGAGTTATGCCGAATTAATGGGCGTTACGGACAGCCTAATGGAAAAAGCTATGCAAAGCGGCTTATTTTTATATATGGACAGCGACCTCAAATACGACGAACCTCAGTTAAAAATTTCCATAGATAAGAGCAAAGCGCAGAGCATAGGAGTTAATATGCAGGAAATAGGAAATACGCTTTCGACTATGCTGAGCGAAAATTACGTCAACTGGTTTGAGATAAACGGCTACAGTTATAAAGTCATACCGCAGGTTTTGCAGAAATACAGATTTACTCCGAATATGTTGAAAAATTATTACGTTCAGGCTTCGAACGGCAATATGGTGCCTCTTTCAAGTTTCATAAAAATTAAAACCGTAGTAGTGCCGGAATCTTTAAATCAGTTTAACCAGTTAAATTCCGTTACGGTATCCGCTGTTACCAAACCGGGCGTGACCGTCGGCCAGGCCTTAAGCTATCTGGAAAATACTTCGAAGAACATATTTCCTAAAGGATTTTCGTATAATTTTGCGGGACAGTCCAGGCAGTTCGTCGAAGAAGGTTCGGCTATGCTCGTAACATTTTTCTTTTCGCTGATAATTATTTATCTCATTCTTGCCGCTCTATTCGACAGTTTCGTCGACCCCCTTATTATTCTGATAAGCGTTCCTATGTCTTTAACGGGGGCTTTGATATTTTTAAGCTTAGGCTTTGCAACGGTAAATATTTATACCGAAGTAGGGC
>JAJZLA010000288.1 GCA_021803845.1 bacterium
TATCGTGAAGCCTTTTTTTTCAATAAAAACGGCCGAAATTATAATATCCGCCTCGTTAATTTCCGCCGCAGCGTTCCCTACGGATATATCTTTAATATTGACCCTGTCGTTTTTTGCCATTCTTTTGGCGACGTTTGCAAAATACGAAAATAATGAGTCTGTTTGATAATTTGACAAAAAAACCATATTAAATTTTTTCGATAACAACAAAGTTAAATAAATCAAAAATTCAAGCGTGGCGCCGGAAACGGTATTAATATCCTCTTTTTTCAGCGGCATAAAATCGGAAAGCATATATTGCGTTTTATCGACGAACATCTTCATTTCAAAAGCGTTAAATACCGTTAATTCCGTTTTGTCCGCCGTGCGATTTTCTTCCTCTATTTTTTCTAATAGTTCCTCTAATCTGAATTTTTCAAGATAATCGCTTACGTCTCCGTGTTCTTCTAATTCCTCGAACTTGACTACTTTAAAGCTTTTTGCGATTTTGCTTAACGCCGCCGTAAGCTTTTCCGTCCGTTTTCTTCCCGCCTCGTCGTTGTCTTCGAATACCACGACGTTTTTACCTTTTAAATACATATTATAGGATTCTTCCCAACTCTCGGCTCCGGTAGCGTTAGTCGTAAAAGCGGCGTTTTTATCCGGCCAAACCGTCTTTAAATTGTCACAATCTTTTTCCCCTTCGCATATAAAAATGTTTTCCGCTAAAAGCACGTCTTTTAAGTTGTAAAGTATAAGTTTTGCGTTCCCCTTTCCTGTTAGCCTTTTAGCGCCTTCATAGTGATAGAATAAAAACTTCTTAGATACTCTTTCGTCCCCCTTAAAGCGCTCCCAGCGTTCTTTTTCGTATAATATTTTGCCGCTTTCGTCGTCGTAGATGTACGTGGCCGTTTTTTTATCTACCTCTTTGTCTTTTACCTGAGCGGGTTTTTTAACCGGCTGCTTAACCGGTTTGTCCGCATTGCGAACGGGGGCGGGGGGGGGGCGGCTCTTCGATGTTGTCTATTTCGGGATTATAGTCTTCCGCTTCAGGATTTTTGAACTCAGGTTCTTTTTCGTTTTCGTTTTCCATAACATTTACCTCGTTATCCGCCTTAAAAGCGGTCTTTTCTTCTTTGTCCGCAAAACGGACTTGTCCGTCTTTGTTTTGAAAAGCGGATTTTTCCTTAAAATTATCGGGCGGATCTATTCCGTATCCTTTGGCTATTTCTACCGCTTCCGGAAACTTAACCGACTCCATTCTTTCGATTAAGTGATAAATGTTGCCTTTTTCTCCGCAACCCCAGCAAAACCAAAGTCCGTTTTCCGGATTTACAGAAAAAGAAGGCGTTTTTTCCTCGTGAAACGGACATAAACCGAAATAATTGCGCCCCTGCTTCTTTAATTTTATATATCTTTCCGCAACGTCTATGTAGGACATAACTTAATATATTCCTTCGAGTTTTTTTCTTTTGTTTTTCTCTTTTATGCTTTTAAGTATTATAGAACTCATATCCTTTTTATGCCTTAACCCCCAATACATCGAATATTCTATCGTATCTTTCGCATGCATAAAAACCTCAAGCGACTTATGCTTTAATCCTATCCTCTGCACCCTTTTTCTCGCCTGGTCAAAAATTTCGTAATCCCAAACGGGCGAAAACCAGATAATACCTTTAGAGATAGAAAGATTTAACCCCGTTCCTACGCTGACGGGATTAGCCAAAAGGATCTGAACGGCGCCCGATTTAAAATCGGCGATAGATTTGCCTGAATTCTGTCCGCCGTAAGCGGCCGCTATTGAAAAATGCCCCTTAAGAGCTTTAATTATTTCATCTATATGGTTTTTGAAATAAGCAAAAACAATGACCTGCTCTCTGCCGAATTCCTCTTCGATGATTTCTCTTAACGCTTCTATCTTTTTATTGTTTTTAGTCAACGAGACAGAACGCCCTATATCGTCGTAAACGTAACCGCTCGCCGCCTGCCAGAGTTTTGAAGCCTTAGCGGACGATTCTGTATTAATGTTGCTATTTTCTATTAAAGCCGAAGCTTCGTTTTCAATTTTGTCGTAATTTCTTAAATGTTCGGAGTCTAATTCAACCTCTCTCCATAGCGTTATGTTTTCCGGCAAATCTACGCAGTCTTCCAACTCAAACCTAATGGATTTAGCTACTACTTTTTCTTTAATGGCGGCTGCGCCGTCTCTTGTAATAAACCAGTCGAACTTAGTTTTATAGGCATGCCTGCTTAAAAACTGCCAGTAGTTTACGCCTAAAGTTTTTCCGCCGTCCATTAGATAAAATTGGCTCCAGTATTCAAGCGGAGTATTAGGCGCCGGAAGACCGGACAAAATAAAAGTGTATTCGACTGGCAAATAACGCTTCAGTATTTCAAATCTTTTGGTCCGGACGTTTCTTGCTTTTGCCGATTCGTCCAATAATACGCAATTAAAATCAAAATTAAAAGTTTTAGTTATTCTTTTTATCTTTTTGCCGGTTTTTTCGTCTTTTTCTATAACGTAATCAAAAAGGATTTTAATCATATCCCAGTTTATAATCCATATGCCTTCTCCCGCATCGTTTTGATTTTTGCTTAACTTTTGAATATTTAAATGCGGAAAATAAGTATTGCAGTCGGAAATCCAAGCATCGTTCATAACTAAAAGAGGGGTTATAATCAAAGCTTTTTTGATTAGCCCGTTCTGAAAAAGGTAATCTAAAGCCATTAAAGACGTGATAGTTTTACCCGTTCCCATAGTATTGAATACCGCCGCCTGTTTTTGTTGAAGCATAAATTTTAAGGTTTCTATCTGATGTTTATACGGACTCAAACCTGAAGGCGGCACGTAATTTAAAAGGGGATTTGCCTGCCGGTTAAAATCGAAATTCCTGACGGTTTTGTCTATTTCGGCGTTAGGAAAAGCTTTTCTGAAAGCGTAGAAACTATCTAAATTTAAAGGAATCGTCCAGTTCTTCGTCTGAGGATCGAAAGACCTGTCGGGCAGAGTTTTGACTTTTTCTACCAAAGCCGTGTCGTAATGAAAACTTATAATCAATTTTTTTCCATCGGTATATAGTTCCATACGTATTTTATATAAATAAATGAATTTTTTGTCAATACAAAATTTAATAAAAACGTCATTTTAAATCAAAAATATATAAATTCTGTATTGACAAAAATTAACGAAATATGATTATAATATAACGTCATGCCGATATTAAAAGAGAAAAAAGAAAGAATGGTAAGGGCTTACATCGATAAGTCCTTATATAAAAAAATAGAAGAAGTCATAAAGGAAGCCGAAAAAAACGGCATAACTTTAATGGCA
>JAJZLA010000289.1 GCA_021803845.1 bacterium
GGTACGATATGCTTGTTAATATAAACATACTTGTTGGTTTTAAAATCAAAGTTATAATTTAAATCTATATCGTTAAGTAATGATTTTTTTACGCTTTTTGAAATTCCAGGCACATAAACGCCGCGTATTTCGGCAAGTTTTCTTTTAACGTAATTTCTGTAATCCGATGTATCGACAACGCCTGATTTTAGGTCGTTTTTTGCTTCCAATATCGCATCGCATACCAGGGCGGTAATAATTTCGCCGTCTCCTATTATGAAAAAATCCATAAAGTCGTTTAACGGCAGAGGGTTAAAAGCGCAAGGTCCGCCCGCTCCTATGAAAGGAGAGTCCGTTCCGTTCCGGTCTTTAGAAAATAAGGGAATACCCGAAAGCTCAAGCATTAATAATATATTCGTATAGGATAGTTCATACTGAAGCGAAAAACCTGCTATGTCGAAATTTTTAATTTCTTCGAAAGATTCTAAAGAAAATAAAGGAATATTATGCTCTTTAAGTTTTGCGTTCATATCCGGATAAGGCAGATAAACCCTTTCGCAGGCAATATAATCTACGGAATTTAAAATATCGTATATTATTCCCATTCCTATATGGCTCATGCCGAGTTCATAAAAATCTGGGAAAGCCAGAGCAAATTTTAAAGGAATATTTTTGATATCTTTTATGGTAGTTCCTGTTTCCAAACCTAGATATCTAACCGGTTTCTGGACGAAAGGCAGAACGTCGCCGTTCAGTTTGCTATAAAGTTTATGGTTTGTTTTCATGTTTATGTAATATATTATCATTATATAATATTACGGACAAAAAATTAACGGGAAAATTAAAATAAAATAATAAACATTACTAATAAACTAATAAAATTATGTTGATTTATAAGGAAAAATAATCGTATAATAGTTTAATATGAATAATACGATTCAGCTTATAGTAATTGCAATAATTCCGGTTTTATTCGCCATAATACTTCACGAGGTTTCACACGGCTACGTGGCCCATATTTTCGGCGACGATACCGCAAAAAACGCAGGCAGGCTGACGCTTAACCCTATTAAGCATATCGACCCGTTTGGAACTATACTCCTCCCTTTATTATTAATTTTGGTAGGTTCTCCGTTTTTATTCGGCTATGCAAAGCCCGTTCCCGTAAATTTTAACGGGCTTAAAAATCCGAAAAGAGATACGGGATTCGTTGCGGCGGCAGGACCGGTTACTAATTTTATACTGGCTTTTATATGTTTTGTTTTTTTAAAAGTTATACTTTTTGAATTTCCGGTTATGAATTTATATCTTGCGTACTTCATAAGTCATCTTCACTTTCAGGCAGTGCACGGCTCCCCTGTTTTTAAATTTTTCGTTTATCCGGTAACTTTTATGCTTTTTATCGGTATCATGATAAATGTAATACTTGGAACGTTTAATTTGATACCTATTCCGCCTTTGGACGGCGGGAGGATAGCCGTCAGTCTTTTACCCGAGCCTTTTTCGGGTTATTTAAGCAAATTAGAGCCTTTCGGCATATTTTTAATTTTAATTCTGCTTTTAATTGACCCGGGCAATTTTTTAGTAGTTTCTTTTAATTTTATAGTAAACGATATAGTTTTAAAAAATCTTTATTTTTAATGAATTTACCGTATTTTAATTCCGTTATATATATTATAGTTTATAATCATGCAGTCGATTAAACGGCAAGATACCGTAACTACTTCTTTAAATTCAAATTCCTTTTATCCCAAAGTAAACCTCGAAGCCTATAACGGACCCTTAGATCTGCTTTTAACTTTAATTAAAAAAAATAAAATCAATATATACGATATTCCGATAGTCGAAATAACGAACCAATATTTGGAAGCTATAGGCATCGGCGAAAAAAGCGGAATTTTGACTGAAGAAGGAGACGCCGAGGACGGTATGAACGGCGCCGGCGCTTTAAATTTAGATTCAGGCGGCGATTTTATTGTAATGGCGGCGCAGCTTATATATGTTAAATCGGTAATGCTTCTGCCTAAACGCAATACCGAAAACGGCGAAGACGATGACGGCGGCATAGAAGACCCTAGAGCTGAATTGACGGATATGCTTTTAGAGTATAAGAAAGTCAAAGAAGTTGCCGAATTTTTAAATAACCGCCCTATACTCGGGCGCGACGTGTTCGGAGTTAAAATTATTCAAAACGATGAAGGTAAAGACGAAAACGGCGCTCTTATCGCGCAAAATCAGAATAAAAATAACGGAGTCGTTTTTGAAGCAAATATATTCATACTTTCTAAATATTTTTACGATAAAATCAAAGAAGCCCAAAACAGGATTAGCGTATACGAAATAGCTAAAGAAAACTTTTCCGTAAAAGAAAAAATCATAGAAATAATGGAGAAATTTAACGATAATATTTATTATTTCGAGAATTTTAACGCCGCAGATAATTCAGAAGATAATTCAGATGTAATTGCGCACGCAGGCAATATTACTTTTGGAGTAATCGTTAAAAACAGCCGCACCAAAGATGAATTTTTTACCTATTTTCTTGCGGTATTAGAAATGACAAGACTGCTCCTTATAACTATCGACCAGTTTCAGTTATTCGGCGATATATATATTGTCCCCGTTTCCGGCAGTCTCGAAACGTATCGTTCAAAAATAGCAAGCATGAACTAATTTTATCATTCATATATTAATCTGCGTTAGAAATAGCTAATTCAGCGGTTTTTTTGTTTAATATGCGGTATTCGCCCAAAGGCAGGTCGCCGATATATAGCCCGCCTATTCTTACTCTTTTAAGCATTAAAATCTTAAGATTAAAAAACTCCATAAGACGTCTTATTTCACGGTTTTTTCCGTGAGTTAAATCGACCGACAGTATAAACTTATTAGGATTTTTTCTAACAATTCTTACGTCGTCCGGCTTTAATAGACCGGTTTCTTCGAGTCTTATGCCTTTTTTTATCCTGTTGAAAAGGTCTGAGGTGAGTTCTCCTTTAACCTCTACTATATAAGTTTTTAATACATCGAATTTTGGATGCGTCAATTTATAAGAAAAATCGCCGTCGTTGGTAAGTATCAGCATGCCCTCGCTCATAAAATCGAGCCTGCCTGCAGGAAATATATGCTTGTATTTCAAGGTTTCTTTTTTCACCAATTCCATGACCGTTTTAAAGCCTTCTTCGGATTTTACTGCGGTAATATATCCTTGGGGTTTGTTAAGCATGATATAAATTTTAGGTTCTTCTTTGAATTTAATTTTTTTACCGTCGACGGAGACCTCGTCGCCGGGTTTAACCGAAACCGCAAGTTTATTTATTTTTTT
>JAJZLA010000290.1 GCA_021803845.1 bacterium
CGAGTTTCCGCTAATATACATAGATGAATTAAAATCGGCGGGTTATTCGGTGAAGGTTTGCGCAATAGAAGAAGAAGCCGACAAATCGCTTGCAGATTGCGCCGACAAGATTATTTACATCAGCGTAGGACAGCTCGGTAAATTAGTTAATTTTTTTAAATCCGAAAACGTCAGCGAAGTTATAATGGCGGGTAAGGTCAGAAAAACGCTGATGTTTAAAAAAGTCAAACCGGACATTAAAGCCATAACGCTTTTTCTGTCTCTTAAAGACAAAAAAGACGATACTATACTTAACGCTATTTGTAAATTTTTGGAAAAAGAAGGAATAACCATCGTTCCTCAGACGAAATATATTTCTTCCGTTTTTTTACCGTCGGGGGTCGCATCCAAAAGGTCGCCTAACAAAAAAGAAAAAGAAGATATAGAGTTCGGAAAAAATGCGGCAATGCTTATTGCAGGAGCGGATATAGGGCAGACCGCCGTAGTTAAAGATAAATCCGTAATGGCTCTTGAAGCCATAGAAGGCACGGACGAAGCGATAATGAGGGGCGGAAAGCTTGCAAACGGAGGCGCCGTAGTAGTAAAAGTTAATAAACCCAATCAGGATTTAAGATTCGACATTCCGGCAGTCGGACTCGATACTTTAGAAGCTATAATTTCGGTAAAAGCGACTTGTCTTGCTTTTGAACGAAATACTATAGTTATCAGGAAAGATGAATTTATTAAGAAGGCAGATTCCGAAGATATTGCCGTTTATGTTTTTTAAGCCGCCGTTTTTAACTCCGTAATACCGTAATATATTTTAATCACTTATATTATTTATGATTAATGTTTGCAGCTTAAACAAATATTATGCAAATGCATAAAATACTTATAGTTTCCGGCGAACCGTCAGGTGACGTTTTTGCCGGCGGTTTAATATCGTCGCTTAAGAATGTTGAAAAGTTCAAGAAGCTTGACGACAGCGGCATATCTATGCATATTTATGCGATGGGCGGCAAAAAAAGCGCCGAAGCCGGCGCAACGTTGGTAGCCGATATTAAAGAATTATCGGTTATGGGTTTCACCGAAGTGCTTTTAAAGTTAAAAACGATAAAAAAAGTATTAAAAAATTTATATTTATGGATAGAGTCCAATAAACCCGATGCAATTATTCTCGTCGATTTTCCTTCCTTTAATTTTAAAATCGCAAAATTGGCAAATAAGCTTAAAATCCCAGTAGTTTATTTTATACCTCCTAAAATATGGGCATCCCGTTACGGCAGAATAAAGTTTATTAAAAAATATATAAAATTCGTTATAACTATTTTTCCTTTTGAGCAGGATATTTATAAAAAAGAAGGCGTAGAGTCTTACTATTTCGGCAACCCTTTATATATATTAAACAAAAAAGACGTTTTGTCTGCAAATTTATCCGAAGATGCCAAAATGCAAAAACTTTTGAACGGAAAATATCCGATTATATCTTTTCTGCCAGGCTCAAGGAAAACCGAACTTAAATATCACTCGCAAAGGATAATCGATTCCGTTTTACGGATAAAATCGGCTTATAAAGAAGCTTTCTTTATCTTTCCGTTCAGAAAAGGGATTGATTTTTCCTATTTTAAAGATGCGGTAGAAAACAGTCCAGCCTTAAAAAAAGATATGTATATATTTACCGATTCAATAGGTTTTGCCCTGTCTTCAAGCGATTTAATAATAACTGCAAGCGGCACCGCTTCCTTAGAAGCCTGTTTTTACGGCAAGCCCGTAATAATATTTTATTATTTAAACTATTTAACCTATATTCTTGCTAAAATATTAGTGAGAATAAAATATGCAGGCCTCATAAACATACTTGCGGGAGAAGAGGTTGCTCCCGAACTGATAGAATTTAAGTTTAACCCCGAAAACGTTTTTAAGGAAGCCGATAAATTTTTAAAAGACGAAGAGTACAGAGAAAATGCGCTAAAAAAAATATCCTCCGTAGTTTCTACATTAGAAGATGCCGGCGTCGATCCTTTTGATGCGTCGGCAGGCATAATTTATGATAAAATAATAGGAATAATAGGATAATTTCCTGTAAAATTAAAATGTTTAATAAAAAAAATATGAAAAAGGATTTATCGGTTTTAAAAAGACTTATTCCTTACATCCTGCCTTATAAGAAAAAGCTTATTATGGCGGTAATAAGCATGGCTATAGTTTCCGCTCTTACCGGAGCGCTTGCTTATATAGTAAAACCGCTTATTAATAATATATTTATTACTAAAAGCTATACCGAACTTATACTTATACCCTTGCTCGTAATATTAATCTTTTTAGTAAAAAATGTTTTTTATTACGCCGAGTTTTACTATACGGGGTCGGTCGGGCAGAATATCATAAGGTCGCTCAGGGACGAAGTTTATTCGGTAATAGTAAAACTGCCGGTTTCAAAGTTAAATAAAATACCTACGGGCGTTCTTATCGCAAGAATAACCTATGATATAAATATCATTCAAAGGACGGTATCGGACACCGTCAGCGCCGTTATGAAAGATATTCTTACCATGATAGTTCTTTTAGCAGTAGTATTATATATGGATTTTTATCTTGCTTTAGCCGTACTTATACTGTTTCCTTTGGTTATTTTTCCGGTAACGCTTCTGGGAAAAAAAGCGCGCAGGACAAGCACCGATACGCAAAACGAAATGGGAAATATAACGAAGTTTTTAGACGAAACCATTTCAGGTTTGCGAATGGTGAAAGCCTATAATATGGAAGAGTTTGAAATAAATAGGTTTAAAAAGCTCTCCGACAATCTTTACAGATTTTTTATGAGAATGACGAAAATTAGGGGGCTTACCGTGCCGTTCGTCGAACTTATAGGCGGCATTTCGGTTGCGACAATAATATTTATAGGCGGACTGCAGGTTATAAAATTTGGATATACCCCCGGAGAATTCTTCTCCTTTTTAACCGCCATTCTTCTTCTTTACGAGCCTGTAAAGAGTTTGTCGAGGCTTAACAACAGCCTTCAGGAAGGCATTGCCGCAGGAACCAGAATTTTCGGGATATTAGACGAAAAGCAGGAAGAAACCGGAGGAAATAATCTCGTTCCTAAAGATATAAACGTTCTAGAGATAAAAAATCTTTATTTCGGTTACGACTTTTGCGGCGGACAAGGCGATACCGTCAATGACGTCGATAACGGCAAAAATAATGCCAAAGATAACATAAAAAACGATATTTCCGGCGACTCAAACGAAGAAAAAGGAAAAGTATGCGACGAGCATTTCGACCTTAAAAATATAAACATAAAAA
>JAJZLA010000291.1 GCA_021803845.1 bacterium
CGGGTTTTTAAGTATATAAATTTTTCCGTTTTTGTAGTTAAAAAGATAAAGCGATTTTTTAAATATATTATTTTTTAAGTTAATTATGCCGCATATGCCTTTAATTTTTTTTATTTTCAATATGGCTTTATAAAAACTTACTCCTTTAGGTGCGTTTTGATTTGACGGGCTTGAACCGACGGCGTTCGATTCTAATGCAGATGCTTTTATAACGATTTTCCCTATATCGTAACCTTCGGCGCTAAGTATATTTGGAGCTTTTCCATATGATTTTTTATAAGCAGACGAAAATTTTTTTACTATAGCGTTATGGGCATGCTTAAAAAAACCGTCCGGAAAAAAAGAATTCTCCATATAAAAAGCGTTTTTTTCCATAAAGCGTCTCGAGTCGATAGAACTAAGCGTAAATAAAGGGAATCCTGTGATATTATAATAAACTAGCTGAGTTAAAATTAGTTTAAGCTTGGATTTGCCGCCTAATACAAAAAGACCCCCAAATGGGATATTAGGTTTCGACTTTGTTATGCCGTTCATGAGGTCGTATTTTGTAACACCGAGTTCGGCTCTTTCGGCTGCAGTTACGTTACGGTTTGTTATAGCGTTAAAAATAACTAAGTTTTCAAAATTATTAAAAAAATCTACCGTATTTCTATTATATGCAGTTTTATTTAATAAAGTTATTCCAAATTTTTTAGCATAAAAGATAATATACTTTAAAATTAAAGGTCCATATCCGTAGTAAGGATATATGACGGAAACGGACTTAATACCGTGTTCATATGCATATTTCATATTCGTTTTTATTTCCTGTTTCAAAGTCATTCCATAACTGAATACAAAATGGGATAAATAATTCTTGGGGACTACAGGCGAAGGAGTAATGACCGGAATTTTAAATTCATCGGAATATTTTGAAAAATATTTTAACTGTCCGGCAAAAAGTGGCCCGATTATAGCCGAAACGCCTTGTTTGTTTAAAGATTTGAACAAACCGTATATACTTGTTTTGTCTGCGCTTAAAGGCAAGTTGACTATAATGAATTTTACCTTAGACGCTTCTCTTTTCTTTAAACTCAATAGCATTCCGTGTACAAACTGCTTTCCGAAAAAAGCATACCTGCCTTCTACGGGCATTACCAAGGCAATTCTTATAACCGATTCTTTATTTAATGCATTGCCGTTTTTGGCGGCAGCGCTTTTGCATGCATATAACGAAAATATAAAAATAGTAAAAAAAATTACCGAACCAAGAAATAAAATTTTTATTTTATTCATATTGTATTTTAATAACAATTTAATTATTATAATTATTATTTTATATTGTTCTTTTTATATATTTATACACCTTATCTTTTACGCAGTCAATCCAATTTATTTAAAAATACAATCAACCGTTTAATTTTTTTGAATTTTATTTTATTATTATTATCATGAATATTGAGGATTTTAAGTCGTATAAAAATTATAGGATATATTTAAACGCAAAACGGGAAGGGCATATAAAAGAATCTGCCCATGAAAAAACTTCTCCTGCCGATGTTCAGGATTTAAAAAAGTACGATTTTTATGAAAGGTTAAAAAACGGCGCCGAAAACGAAATAAATTTATTAAGCGCATTAAAAATCAAACCTTTAAAAACTTCCCTCATTATAAATTACGGCCGCAAACAAAATATTTCCTCTTCTTTGCCGGAATTTTTGCATATATACGACCCAAACGATTTATTTGAAGATTTTTATTCTAATACTTCATCGCAAAAACTGAATGAAGGATTATTTTTAACGTCGTCCAGATATGTGGGCGCTAACGTCTTTAAACCGGATTTGCCTTTAATAAATGAACTTTACTTTTACTGCAAAGATAAAGACTGTAACCAAAAATTTTCTTCTTTATGCATAGGAATGTACGAATATGCGGATAACAATTTTATCGAAAAGTTTACGGATAAATTAAGCAAAGATATATTTATTTTAATAATTCAACCCTATTCTCTATTAAAATCGGCATATAAAAATATACCGAAACAATTAAATCTTAAATTTCCGCAAATTTCAGCCTTAGACCCTTTTGCAAAAAATTCAAAATACGGATTTGCCTTAAGAAACAGCCTCGCTTTTCATTTATCGCAAGAGATGGCTATACTTTATCTGTCGCATAACAGCTCTCTTTCAAGTTTAATAAAAAAATTTAAAGACGCCGGCAAGAAAGTAAAAATTTTTCTCGGCGAAGAAAATTACAAAAAAAACATAACTATAACTGCAGCTGCAAATACCCAAAAAGACGCCGTCGCTTACGGGAAGAACGAACGAGAAAAATATGAGGTTATCAACAAATTTATAATAAATTCTTTAACAAAAGAAAATATTACTATTGACAATTTATTGAAACTAAGCAATATTAGATTAAAAGCAAATGAAAATGAAATTATGAGAGCGCTTTCTATCCTCGAAATAAATTCGGAAATAGAAAGGCTGCCCGGAGGAATTATAAAAAAAATATGAAAAATTTAGTTCTCGTAGAGTCTCCTTCTAAAGCAAACACTATAAATAAATATTTGGGGCCCGATTTTATAGTCAAAGCGACGGTGGGACATATTAAAAATTTACCGAAAAGTTCAATAGGAGTGGACATAAAAAACGGCTTCGAACCTAAATATGAAATAATAAAGGGAAAGGAAAAAACCGTAGACGAGATTAAAAAACTTGCAAAAAAAGCAGATATTATTTATCTGGCTCCCGATCCTGACCGCGAGGGAGAAGCCATAGCGTGGAACATAAAAGAGATTATAAACGAAATTAACGGCAAAAAACCCGATATAAAAAGGGTTCTTTTTCATGAAATTACTAAAGATAAAGTTTTAGAGGCTATAAAAAATCCCGCCGTCTTAAACGAATCTATGTACGAATCCCAAAAAGCGCGCAGAATTTTAGACCGTTTAGTCGGCTATAACCTCAGCCCTTTTTTATGGGATAAAGTAAGAAGAGGGCTTTCCGCCGGCAGAGTTCAATCCGTCGCCCTTTATCTTATAGTAGAAAGAGAAAAAGAAATAAACGCTTTCGTCAAAGTAGAATTCTGGACGGTAACGGCTTTATTTGAAATTCAAGGCGGAAATAAGAAAAAATTTTCTACCGATATCGAAGGCGAACTATTTAAGATAAACGGTAAAGACCCTGAAATAAAATCGGAAAAAGAAGCCGAAGAATTAAAAAACAGGCTTCTTTCGATAAAAAACGATTATTCTATAGAAGACATATCGAAAAAACAGACTTACAGGAAAGCGC
>JAJZLA010000292.1 GCA_021803845.1 bacterium
CCTGCCCCTTTCAGGGAGCTTGCGTCTAAACAGGATTGGGATATAGACGATTTTAAGACATTTATGAAAGAAAAAAAAGGGACGTCGCAGTTTTTTAAAATGCTGATATACAGATTAGTAAAAGATTTAATAAACGAAACGTCGAACGCGGCAAAAAAAATAAAAGCTTTTTTAAAATTACGGCAAAGTTAATGAAAATTTTAGAATTCATAACCCCTTCAAACATAGGCGGCGCAGAAAATTACGTCGTTAATTTATCCAAAAAATTTGCGGAAAAGGGACATGAAGTTTTTATTTTATCGTCGGCAGGCGAAAGCGGCAAAAATCCGGAATTATCGGTTTTAAAATTTTTACAAAGCAGCGGCGTGCCTTTTAAGATTACTGCCTGCGGTTTTAAATATAATCCTGTAGCAATATTAAGAATTGCGTATTTTATAAAAAAGCACAAATTCGATATAATCCATACGCATCTGTCGAAAGCAAATTTTATCGGAGCATTGGCCGCCAAAATTGCCGGAATAAAATCCATATCGACCGCGCACGGGCTTAACAAAAAAAACCAGTATAAATACAGCGATTATGTAATATGCGTTTCCAATGCAGTAAGGGAAAACCTGATTTTGCAGGGGATGGACGGCGGAAAGCTCGACGTTATTTATAACGGAATAGATACCGAAAAATTTAATCCCGAAGCGGAAGGACTCCCTCAAAAAAAATACGCCTCCTCCACCGCCGTTTCGGAAGCAGGCGGAGGTAGACCTTTTAACGTTGGAATGCTCGCGAGACTTTCCCGCGAAAAAGGAGCAGGACTATTTTTAGACGCCGCTAAACTTGTTCTGCTTAAAATACCGGAAGCTAAGTTTTTTATCGCTGGAACGGGAATTATGAAAGACGAGCTTATTAAAAAAGCTAAAGATTTAGATATTTATAATTCGGTATATTTTTTGGGGTTTGTCGGCAGTAATTTAGTTTCTTTTTTATATGAACTGGATGTCGTAGTTGTTCCATCCCTGAAAGAAGCACTTTCGTTTGTTCTCTTAGAGTCGATGTCTATGGAAAAAATAGTAATTGTTTCCGATACCGGAGGCATGCCGGAAGTCGTAGAGGACGGCAGGAACGGTTTTATAGTAAAGAGCGGCGATATAAATGCTATTTATCAAAAGCTGGTTTTCGTGTATAATAACATAGATACGGCAAGGGAAACGGCTAAGGAAGCCAGAAAAACGATTATAGAAAAATTTAATATACGGGATTGCGCCGATAAAACGCTCGATTTGTTTTCAAGATATGTCTAAAGAACTGCTTAATATAATAAAAAAATTCGACAGGGCGAGAATACTTGTAGTCGGGGATATTATGGTTGACCATTTTGTTTACGGAACGGTAAGCAGGATATCTCCCGAAGCCCCGGTTCCCGTCGTTAACGTAAAATCCGAAAAGCTGATGCCCGGAGGAGCGGCAAACGTAGTAAACAATGCGGTTAAACTCGGCGCTAAAGTTTACGTAGCGGGAGTCGTAGGAGACGATTATAACGGAGATATCTTAAAGCGCTTAGTGGGCAAAACCGGCGGGAAAAATAAACCCGAAGCAAAAATAGATTCCTCATACATTCTGACTTTAAAAAACTTTCAAACCATTATTAAAACCAGGGTTATTGCGCATAATCAGCAAATCGTTAGGTTCGACAGGGAAAATAACGGCAAATTTACGGCTCAGGTTTACAAACGTCTTATGGAAGGAATAAAAAAAATAGCGGACGATATAGACGCCGTTATAATTTCCGATTACGGCAAAGGACTAATAGAAAGAAAATTTTTTTCTTCACTCGTGAACTTTTTAAGGGAAAAGAACAAATTTATCGCTCTCGACCCTAAGGTCGAAAATTTTAAATTTTATAAAAACGTTTCTATTTTAACACCTAATATTAATGAAACATCTGGAGGTTCCGGAGTTAAAATTAACGACGAGAAGACCCTTGAAAAAGCGGGCAGGACGATTATTAAAAAAATAAAGCCGGATTATCTGCTTATAACCCGAGGCGAAGACGGCATGTCTCTCTTTAGCGGCGGGTCAAATAACGGAGGCAAGCCTTTGCATCTGCGCGCGCGGGCAAAAGAAGTATATGACGTTACGGGAGCCGGAGATACCGTTATTTCTACTCTTGCGGTTGCAAAAAGCGTCGGCGCAAGCATTTCCGACGCCTGTTATATCGCGAATGCCGCAGCAAGCATTGCCGTATCCCAGTTAGGCACATACGCAGTAGGAGCAGACGAACTTGCGGCGCTGTTAAGTTCGGATTAAACAGCCGGACCGGTTTTAAGGTGAAAATATAATAAATTATTAAATTCCGTTAAATATTACTAAATGCAGAAACTTATTAACGTAGGATTCGGAAACGTAGTCTTGCAAAGCAGGGTGGTGGCAGTAGTTTCCCCAGGCTCTTCTCCTATGAAAAGACTAAGGGATAGCGCTAAAGACGGCAACAATTTAGTAGATGCTACGGAAGGAAGAAAGACTAGGTCGGTGATAATTACCGATTCGGGGCACATTATACTTTCCGCTCTTAATACTTCAACCATTATAGCAAGATTGGAAGACAAAGATTAAGGAATATAATCATACATGGCGGACGAAAAAATCATAGAGTTTGAAGATAGAAGACTGCATACCGACGGGAGACCCAAGGGCTTAATCTTTGCGGTTTCGGCGCCTTCGGGTACCGGCAAGACTACTTTATGCAATATGCTTTTGCAGGAATTTAAAGACATAAAACCGAGCGTTTCCTTTACGACCAGAGCAAAAAGAAACGGAGAAGAAAACGGAATAAGTTATCATTTTATTAACGATGCGGAATTTGATAGAATGATAGAAGAAGGTGAATTTATAGAATGGGCTAACGTTTTCGGCAAAAGGTACGGAACGGCATATAAATCGATTTTTAATCCGGAACGTTTATCGGATATTCTATTAGAAATAGACGTTCAGGGGGTCGAAAAACTTCTTAAAATATATTCGGATACTGGAAAGCCCGATAATTTTTCCGGCGGCGATAATAATAAAACCGGGTCGAACCGTCCTATTACCATATTTATTACGCCTCCTTCATATGAAGACCTCTGCGCGAGGCTGAAAAAAAGAGGCGGATTAGAAGACGCCGAATTAAATAAAAGGCTGAATACTGCTTATAATGAAATTAAAAAAAGCGCGGTTTACGATTATATTATTACAAACGACGATTTAAACGAGGCATACTTAAAACTAAAATCTATCGTAATTGCGGA
>JAJZLA010000293.1 GCA_021803845.1 bacterium
ATTGAGATAATGGTCGGAAAAAGAAAAGTCGCGAGAAATATAGCCGAAAATAAAATTAAGAAATATATTATAACCGATAAAAACATACATAAATACCTCGGAACCATAAAAATACTTCCCGAAGAAGAAAGGCAGAAAGACGAAATAGGAGTAGCCACCGGTCTTGCTTGGACGCCTGTCGGAGGAGAAGTTCTTTATATAGAAACTATACTCGTTAAAGGCAAGGGGGCTGTATCTCTTACCGGCCAGCTCGGCGACGTTATGAAAGAATCGGCTCATGCCGCAGTCAGCTATGCCCGCTCTAAAGCTGACGAACTCGGAATTAAAACCGATACGTTTGAAAAAAACGATATTCATATACATATACCCGAAGGCGCCATACCGAAAGACGGGCCTTCCGCGGGAATCACTATGGCGACTTCGCTGATTTCGGCTGTATTAAAAAAGCCGGTTAGAAAAGATATCGCCATGACCGGCGAAATAACCCTAAGGGGCAACGTCCTGCCTATAGGCGGTTTAAAAGAAAAATCATTAGCCGCTTTAAGGGCTGGAATAAAAACTATTCTTATACCCGAAAGGAACAAGAAAGACCTCGAAGATATTTCCCCGTTAGTCAAGAAAAATTTGAAATTTATACCCGTAAGGCATATGGACGAAGTCATAAAACATGCAATAATAGGTATATCCGGCGGGGATACGAATGTAAATTCAGATTCTAATAAAATTAAGCCGGCTAAAAAAAATAAGGGTGCTAAAAAAAGAAAAGTTAAGTGAAACGCGGCTGATAAAAGAGATAGAACTATTAAGTTCGGAAACTCAAAGTTTTAATAAGTCGTTAATTATTAAATCAATCGGGGACGATTGCGCTATCATACAAGATAAAAACGTTATGCTAGTGAGTTCAGACAGTATAACCGAAAACGTCCATTTCAATTTTGATTTATATAATTTTTATGAAATAGGGGAAAAAACTTTACTTGTAAATTTAAGCGATATTGCCGCTATGGGCGGAATTCCGAGGTTGTTTGTTTTGTCCCTTTTTATGCCTGCATATGTAAATGAAGCCGATATCAAACAAACATTACGAGGTATTATAGACACTGCAAAAAAATACAGGGTATCGCTTATAGGCGGAAATATATCAAAATCTTCCGAATTTTCGATATCCGCTACCATAATAGGCGACTATAAAGACAAACACGTCGTCAGGCGATTCAGCTCCAAAAAAGGCGAGCAAATATATGTTTCCGGAGAACTCGGAAATTCGTGGATGGCGTTTTATCTTAACTCCAATAAAGATTATATATTTAAAAACTATCCAAATCTCGGTCTGGAGGATAAAAAACTCATAGAAAATTTCATAAACAAACATAAACTTCCGGAACCGAGGATAAATTTAGGCAGAAAATTATCGGAAAAAAAACTTGCTTGTTCATTAACGGATATAAGCGACGGACTCGTTAAAGATATTTTTAACGTAATCGGCTACGGGTGCGGATGCGAGATATATTTAGACGAGATTCCGTTAAATGAGGAATTGAAATATATCTGCACGATTTTAAATATCGAGGATTATATCGATAAAGCTGTCTCATTCGGGGAAGATTACGAGCTTTTATGGACATCGAAAAAAAATAAAGAAAAAGAACTGCTGGCACTGTCAAAAACCTCCGGGGTTAAAATAAATAAAATCGGATATATAAACGATAAGCCCGCATGCGTAATTTTTTTAAAGAACGGCGACCCCTACATCCCTCAGGATTTTACTTATAAACATTTATAAACTATATGTACAGCATCATTTCATTTTTTCTGTTTATTTTATTTCTTATAATTTCCTCTGTTTTTTCTATTTCTGAATCTTCGATATTTTCTCTTACTCAGACAGATATTGACGATCTAAATATGAGAAAAAAAAGCAGGGTGATTTTTTTAATAAGAAATTCGTCGGTATTTCTTGTAATAATTTTAATAGGAAATATGACGGCAAACGTTATAACGGCAAGTATAGGGTCGATAATCTTAAATAGATATTTTAAACATACGCCGGTTATTTATTCCATTATATCTATTTCGCTTATCCTTATAATACTTGCGGAAATAATTCCGAAAATAATAGCTCTTAAGAAACCTATAGAATTATCTTTAATTATTTCTGATATATTTTTCCATCCGGTATATTTTGCAGGATTATTGATAGAAAAAACTGGGCTAAGCGGAAAACGTCTCCAGTTAAAAAAGGAGGAGTCTATATCGAACGAAGAATTAAGAACTATTATCGAAATAGGCAAAAATGAAGGGGAGATAAAAGAAAAAGAATACGAATTTATAAAAAATTTTTTAAAACTTTCATATTTAAAAGCCGCCGGCATTATGACAAAAAAGGATGACGTATTTGAATTGGATGTAAACACTCCCGTTTCTTCCGCCGTAGGACTAATAGAATCGTATCATTTCTCCCGGGTTCCTATATATTTCAGAGATAAAGACAATATAATAGGAATAATTCTTGCGAAGAATATTTTATCCAAAGTTTATAATAAAGGGGAAGAAAAAAGGACTCTTAATTCTTTCCTTATAAAACCATATTTTATACCAGGTTCAAAAAACGCGCTGGAGCTTTTCAGAGAACTGCAAAAGAAAAAAATTCATATCGCTGTGGTAGTCAACGAATACGGGAAAATGGCAGGCATTATAACTATGGAGGACCTGCTGGAAGAAATTTTCGGAGAGATAGAGGACGAATATGACGCACAATAATATATATATTTATATAGCCGTAATAATTGCGGCTATATTTTTTGAAGGATTTTTCGCCGGTTCGGAAATAGGCATTATAAGTTACGATAAGATTAAAATAAAGCATAAAGAGTCTAAGGGGAATAAACTTGCCAAGTTTTTGCTCTTAATGACTAAAAAACCGGAAAGCACTTTTTCTACGTCGCTTATAGGAAATAATATAGCTTACACTTCGGCTACTATTCTTGCAACTGCCATTATATATGAATATGCAAAATCATATACTCCTTTTATAGTAGCAATTATTCTTACCCCAATTATGGTGGTTTTCGGTGAAATAATTCCCAAAATGTTATATAGGCGCCATGCAAACTCTCTTATGCTTAAAAGTATTCCCCTTATAACTTTTTTTTCCGTCATATTTTTTCCGGTAAATATAATTTTTATAATTCTGTCTAAATTTTTAAACTTACTTTTTAAAAGCAAGTCTAAGAATGTTTTTTTAACTAAAGACGAACTCATTAAAGTTCTGACAATAA
>JAJZLA010000294.1 GCA_021803845.1 bacterium
TCAGACCGAGAAACGATATAGAAGTCGAAGGGCGCAAAATATCCGGAACGGGCGGAACTTACGAGTCTTCGGTTTATTTTTTTCAGGGAACGCTTCTCTTGGATTTTAATCCGGAAAATATGGTAAAATCTTTAAAAATACCTATAGAAAAGCTGACGGCTAAAAATTTTGATTCTATTTTATCGAGGGTGACTTCGGTTAAAAATATTTTAGGGCGCATACCGGATTTAGATTCTATAAAATCTGCCGTTTTAGACGGTTTTAAAGAACATTTAAATTTAGATTTTTACGAGACTAAAATTTCTAAGAAAGAAGAAAATTATTTAAATAAAAATATTTCTTTTTATTCTTCGGAAGAATGGATTTATTCAAAAGATTTCGACCTGGCGGAAACAAAAATAATTTCCGAAATATATAAATGCGCCGGAGGAGTTTTTAAAACCTTCGCAAAGGTGGACGAAAAAAGAAATTTATTAAAATATATATATTTTACGGGAGATTTTTTCGTTTCGCCCGCAAGGACTGTTAACGATTTAGAAAGCTGCCTTAAAGACGTTCAGCTAAATGAAGCCGTATTTAAAATAGACGATTATTTTGAAAAATTTAAACCTGAATTTCACAATATATATAAGGAAGATTTTTTTAATATAATTATTCAAATAATAAATAAAGTCCGGTTTCTTAAAAACTCCGGCCTAAAAGAAGAAGATTTATCTAGATTTACATTCGTGAACGGAATGAATGCGGAAGATATTGCTTCGGCGGAATATATTTTGCTTCCCTACTGTGCAAAAAAACCTGACTGCGAATTTAGAAACAAAGATAAATGTATCGCCTGCGGCGAATGCGAAACCGGCATTGCTTATAAATTTGCGGAAAAATATGGAATTACTCCGAGAACCGTTATAAGTTACGAAAATTTGATAGAAACTTTAAAAGAGCTGAAAATAAAGGGTATTAAATCTTATATCGGTTTCTGCTGCAAAGAATTTTATATAAAAAGAAACGAAGCGTTTAAAAACAGCGGTATAAAAGCTCTGTTAATCGATATTTCTTCTCCGTTATGCTACAATTATAAAAAAGAAAGAGATGCATATGAAGGAAGGTTTAACGGAGAAACTACTCTCGGCGCACAAGTTTTATTTAAAATTTTTAACGGTCGGCAGGCAGGTAACCGCGGATAATAAAATAAAATAATTCGTTAATGTAAAAAAAAGAAAACGGAGGACGTAAAAATATGAACGGAATAACTGGACTTGCGGCAGGAAAAGCGGCAAGAAATTTGGATTTCAGCTGCGGATGCCGTGAAAATAAAGAAAATGCCGATATTTTCGGAAGTTCCCCCGAATATTTAAAGGTAAGCCTTGCGGCGGCTATGACTATGGATTTCGTACCGGGTATTTTTTACCGTAACGCCTGTCTGCATTGCATAAACGTTCTTTTGACTTACGAAGAAGGCTGCAGGGCAAATTGCGCTTACTGCGGACTTCAAAAATCGAGAGAAGGCGGATATAACGATAAGAGCTTTATAAGGGTGGATTGGCCGGCGTTTAAAACAGACGACATAATAGAATCGACTTTAAAAAAGAAAAAAATAGTGGACAGGATTTGTATTTCCATGATAACCCACGAGAAGGCTAAAGACGACACTTTTACTATTTTAAGAAGATTTTCGGGCGAACTGCACTGTCCCGTTTCTATACTTATGACCCCGACTATATTAAAACACGGAGATATAGACAGATTTAAAGAATACGGAGCCGATATGGTTACCGTGGCGTTAGATGCCGCGACGCCGGAGTTGTTCGACGAGTACAGAGGCAGAGGCGTCGGAGGTCCTCACAGATGGGAGAAATATAACGATATACTGGAATATTCGGTTTCAGTTTTCGGTAAAAATAAAGTCGGATGCCACCTTGTCGTAGGACTTGGAGAAACGGAGAGAGAAATGGCGGAAAGAATACAGTCTGTAAGAGATATAGGGGCAAGATCGCATCTTTTTTCTTTTTACCAAGAAAAAGGTTCCAGATTAGAAAACCACCCTCAATGTCCGGCCGGACAGTATAGAAGAATCCAAGTCGCAAGGCATATAATCGACTACGATTTGGGAAGAGCAGACGATATGAAATTTGACGAAAGCGGAAAAATAATAGATTTCGGAATACCGTTTAAAAACGTAGCGGAAATAGTAGAAAGAGGCGCAGCTTTCCAGACTACCGGCTGTCCCGGCAGAACCGAAATTTCCGCCTGCAACAGGCCTTTCGGCGACTCTTCTCCAAAAAATATAAGAAGTTTTCCTTTTGAACTTAACGCCGTCGACGTAAACCGCGTAAGAAAAGAATTGTTGGAATACTAAAGGAGAATAAGGAGAAAAAGAATTGAACGAAGCAGAATTAGTCAACGTTAAAGTTAAGCATTTAAATAATTTGCAAAATCAGATAATTACTGAAAAACATACGATAATCACGGACGAGCCGGAGGCTTCGGGCGGCGACGAACTTGCGATTAATCCAATCGAGCTTGTGCTTGGAGGGGAAGGTTCATGTACTATTTCAGTGCTTATGATGTTTGCAAAAAGAATGAAATACGACCTGCAGGGAGTAGAGATAAATCTTACGCACAAAAGGGTCAGAGTCGAAGAGCTAAAGGAATCGGGGGTTGAAATAGATGACGAAAGGGGTTATGTTCATAAAATAGAAAAAAATATAAAATTTATAGGAAATTTAGACGATGACCAGATAGAAGAACTCCGACGAGTTTCGCAGAGATGTCCCGTACACACTATGATAGAAAAACGGACATATTTTGAAATTTCGTTCGATAATCCAGAAAAACATATCTAAAAATTCGGTTGAAATTTTTTAAAATAACGTATAAAATTTATAAAAATGTATTTTAATATTTAAGCTTATAATAATTTTATAAATTGGATAAAATCAGCTCTTCTTTCCTTGATAAATTAATTAAAACGGTAAGAAGTTTTAACCTTCTCGCTTGGGGAGAAAGAGTCGTGGTTGCGGTAAGCGGCGGGGTGGATTCGACCGTTCTGCTTTTTTCGCTTTACGAATTAAGGCATTATTTCGGAATATCGACAGTCTGCGCTTCATTCAACCATAAAATAAGGCCGGATTCGGGACAAGACGTAATATTCGTCAAAGATTTATGTAAAAATCTTTCCATACCTTTTTATTCCGGAAGCGGCGACGTAAAATTATACGCAAAAGAAAATAAATTAAATCTTGAAGAATCTGCGAGGATTTTGCGGTATAATTTTC
>JAJZLA010000295.1 GCA_021803845.1 bacterium
AAACGAATCGAGCCTGTTTGCAGTATTTGCGGAAAAGGTATTCAATACGGCAACAAAGTATCGCATGCCAATAACAAAACAAAAAAAGTATCGCTTCCGAATTTACATACGGTAAAAGCGGCAGTTTCTTCCGGCGGCAATAAAAAGATTAAGGTTTGCGCAAAGTGCCTTAAAGCCGGCAAGGTCGTTAAAGCCGTCCGCTAAAAGATAAAAAATATATATAACGGACTTAAAGTCCGTTATATGGCCGCTTAAAATTATTTCCTTAAAAACGCTATATGCTCCGTATGGTAAGTTCTCGGGAACATATCCGTTAAATTTATCAGTTCAATCTTATAGCCGGTTTCCGCAAAAACTTTTAAATCCCTCAAAAGAGTCATAGTATCGCATGATATATATATAACGCATCCGGCGTTCAGCGCGGCTATTTTAGGCACCAATCCTTTGACGCCGGCTCTCGGCGGGTCCAGAACTATTAAATCGCATATTTTTTTATTTTTTCCGGCTCCCGCTTTATCGAGATAGTTCCCGGCGTCGGATTCGACGAATTTAACGTTTTTAATATCGTTTAAAATCAGGTTTTTTTCGCCAAGTTTTATAGAGAAGCCGCTTGATTCGACCCCCGTAATATTATCCGCAAACGGAGCTAAAAAAAGGGTGATATTTCCGTATCCGCAATATAAATCTAGAGCGTTGATAAAATTGCGCCCCCTTTCCGCGGTAATGTTTTTCAGATATTCCGTAACGGCGGTTATAATGTTTTCATTCTGCTCTTTGTTGACCTGAATAAAAGTAGGAAGGTCGTACGAAAATTTTTTGTCTTTTACCGTAAAATAATTGCCGCCGCCGCCTTTTTGAGCAGAGTTAATTTCTGCGCCCGGTTCGTATTTAACGGTTTTTCCGCCTTGAAATTCAAAAAAAATGTTATCGGCCCCGGTATTTTTTGCCACATCTTTTGCGAGTTTCGCCAATTGTTTTAATGCAGGCGGATTATCTTTAAAGCCGAATATTATATTTTTTATTCCGGCATCTGCCAGCGTTACATTAGCAATCCTTTTAAAAATAGTATCTTTATAAGTTTTATCCGATAATAGCTTCCTTACGTTTTTTAGCATCCCGTTTATGCTTTCTTGTGCAAGATAACAATATTCTACGTCTATTACATGATGAGTCGATTTTTTATAAAATCCAATGTAAGGCGGCTCTACTTTTAATCCGATTTTTTGCCTGTAATTAAGATAATTTTGATTTGCCGGATTGCTTGTTATACGGACATCGTCGATATTAACCGTATTTTTCAAAGTTTTTTTAAATTCGGTTTTAAAAATTTCCGTTTTCCAATAAATTTCTTCTTCATAGGGCATATTAAGATAGCCGCATCCGCCGCAAAAGCCGAAATGCCTGCAAACAGGCTCGATTCGTTTAGGGGACGGCGCAATGATTTCGACTATCCTGCCGAACGCATAGCTTTTATGTTCGTCGAATATTTCTATTTTTAGGGCATCCCCCGGAACGGCATAGCCGACGAATATAACTTTGGAATTAATTCTTCCGACGCCCCAGCCTCCGTAAGCAATCGAATCTATGTGTATCGTTTCCAACGGTTTCTCCCACTTGTTTTTTTAATTATTATATTATATTATTTATAAGGTTTTAAGTGGAGAAAAATAAAATAAGGAAAGAAATATGAAAGGCATTATTCTTGCCGGCGGCAGCGGAACAAGGCTTTATCCTATAACGCTGAGCGTCTGCAAACAGCTCCTGCCCGTTTACGATAAGCCTATGATTTATTATCCTCTGTCGAGCCTTATGCTTGCCGGCATCAGGGATATTCTTATAATAACGGCGCCGTCCGATTTGGATAAATTTAAAGCTATATTCGGCGACGGGAAAGATATCGGCCTTAACATCGATTATAAAGAACAGCCTTCGCCGGGAGGACTTGCCGAGGCGTTCATAATAGGCATGGATTTCATAGGCAGAGACGACGTCTGTTTAATTCTGGGCGACAACATTTTTTACGGACACGGCATTCCCGAAAAGTTTAATTATGCTAAAGATATTATAAAGCGGAACGGAGGAGGCGTAATTTTTACGTATTACGTCGAAGACCCACAAAGATACGGGGTTATCGAAATAAGCGGCGGAAGAGTTATATCCATAGAGGAAAAACCACGGAATCCAAAATCGAACTATGCGGTAACCGGAGTTTATTTCTACGATAACGAAGCCGTTAATATTGCAGGCTCGTTAAAACCTTCCGAAAGGGGAGAACTCGAAATAACCGACGTAAATAATGCATATTTAAAACGCGGAAAACTTAACGCCGTAACGCTCGGCAGAGGCTATGCATGGCTTGACACGGGAACGCCGGAAAGCCTGCTCGACGCTTCAAAATTTATTGAAATGATGGAGAAAAGGCAGGGACTGAAAATCGGATGCATAGAGGAAATCGCTTATAAAATGAACTATATTTCGGAGGAAGGGCTGATTAATCTGTCGAAAAAGTATATCAAAAGCGCTTACGGAAATTATATTTTAAAAATAATAAATGAAAATAAAGACAATAATTTAATATAAAGGTAAAAAAATACATGAAAATTAAAAAAATTGCCGCGGCGGCCTTATTAACGGGCATATTAGGATTAGGAAGCGGTTTCCTGCTTTCCGGCTGTTCGGGAGTCAATAATTCGTTAGAAAAAGAGCATATTATGAACGACGGTTGTTTTATAACGTGCTATAATAAAACCGGCGGCATGTCGTATAAATATGGTTCCTCCGGAAAATTCGCCCGCATAAAACATAATCCGGACTCCAAAAATATATACGGTTGATTTATGCAGATGAACCTGAACTTCTGGAATATAGCGGACTGGTCTGCATTTGCCTTGACTTTAGCGGGGGTCTGGCAGTTAAGCTCGCATAAAAAGTCCGGTTTCGCCATAAATGCTTTTGCTTCGATAGTATGGGTCGCTGTTGGAATACATTCAGGCTTATCCGGCCTTACGGCTTTAAATATAATTTTAATACTGATATATATCAGGGGTTATATAAAAAAGTAATTTTAGTTTAAAAGCCTTTTAAATTTCAATAAATTTATAGTATAATATTATAATTCAAAAAAGGCCCCATAGTCTAGCGGTTAGGACGTTGCCCTCTCACGGCAGTAACACGGGTTCGAATCCCGTTGGGGCTGCCATTTTTTTTATTGCATTATATGCCTAATATAAAAAATTCTCTTACGCGATTAAGAACCAATCTTAAAAGAAAAAGA
>JAJZLA010000296.1 GCA_021803845.1 bacterium
GAAAAAAAACCGGATACAGCCTTTCGACGGTTTCGATATTGTGTCCGAAAATATCTATTCCGCTCCCTGCTACTTTCATAACTGATTCTTCGTTTCCGTTAAAATCCGAGGTTAGAACTTCGACGGTTTGACAATCGGTAGTTTTTCTAATCTCTTTGACGGTTTCGGCTAAAATATCCGCTCCGCCGTCTTTGATGTCGTCCCTTGTGACCATGGTAATTACCGCATGTTTTAGTCCCAGGGATTTTACGGCGTAAGCCACCTTTTTCGGCTCGTCGGCATCTAAGTTTGAGCTTCCGCAGGCTTCGGACTGCGTATCCGAACCTGCGTACTGCCGGAAATTAAGATAATCGATATTGCAGAAAGGGCATTTTCTGGTACATTTATCGCCTAAGAGCAAAAATGTCGCGGTTTTGTTGGAAAAGCACAGGTTGAGGTTCGGACACCTCGAAGACGAACAAACCGTATTGAGTTTTTTTTCTTTAATAATTTTGGAAGTCTCAAAAATATCTTTTCTGGACTTGATTTTTAAAATCTCGTTTTTTAAA
Organism: bacterium; assembly: GCA_021803845.1. Next base: position 549 of record JAJZLA010000296.1, read on the forward strand.
TATCCCGGAAGCCTTTCGTTCATCTATTAAATTTTAAATTCTTTATTCGTTTTTGCTTTTTAATTTCATTTTATTTTATAATTGCTTAAAATACAATATAATATTTTTTACAAAATATAAAAGGCGGGATTACCGGATGCGATACGGCGATAATTATTTTATGGGACTGGCCTTAGAAGAGGCTAAAAAAGCTGCGGAGAATGATGAGGTGCCTGTTGGAGCCGTTATATCAAGCGGCGAAGGCGAAATAATCTCTACGGCTTTCAACACCGTCGAAAAAGACGGCTCATGCATAATGCATGCGGAAATAAAGGCAATTTTAGCCGCTCAGAAAAAACTGGAAAATTGGAGGCTTGACGGATGCGCATTATATGTTACTTTGGAGCCCTGCATTATGTGCTGCGGCGCAATCCTTCTGTCGAGAATATCTAAGGTAATTTACGGAACTATAGACCCTAAAGGAGGGTCATCCGGTTCTATTCTCGAAGGCAAGATAGAAATCGTTCATGGCATTATGGAAGAAGAATCCTCGATACTGCTTAAATCGTTTTTTAAATCTAAAAGAGGAAATATAAGATACGGGAAAAATATGACGGATTAGCAACAGTAAGACAATAAATAAATCTGACACCTTTTTAACAAAAGAGAGCCATAAAAAAGGGTGTCGGATTTGAAATCCGACACCCTTTTTTACTATTTTCTTACTTGTTCTTTTTTATCTTAATTAATCAGCTCCACAGCAATAACACTATCGGAATAATTAAAATCGTAAAAATATTAACGACCTTAATCATCGGGTTAATTGCCGGACCTGCAGTATCTTTATAAGGATCGCCGACCGTATCGCCGGTAACTGCGGCTTTATGGGCTTCACTGCCTTTGCGGTAAGTCTGCCCGTTATACTCGAATCCTTTTTCTATTAATTTTTTTGCGTTATCCCATGCCGCACCGCCGCTTGTCATAGAGATAGCGACAAAAAGCCCGGATATGATAGTTCCCAATAAAATACCGCCGAGAACCTGAGGTCCCATCGTAAGACCGAAAACTATCGGACCTGCAATCGGAATAAACGCCGGCAATATCATTTCCCTAAGCGAAGACTTGGTGACTATATCGACGCATTTGCCGTATTCAGGCTTGCCCGTGCCTTCCATAATGCCGGGAATCTCTTTAAACTGCCTCCTGACTTCGACTACTATGTCGCCTGCGGCTTTACCCACGGATTTCATCGCAAGGGAAGCAAAAATATACGGAAGCATTGCTCCTAAGAAAAGGCCTATTAAAACTTTGGGTTGAGCTATGGAAAACGATATATCGGGAATGCCGACTTTAATTAAATCGGAATATTCCCCGAAAAGAACTATCGCGGCAAGAGCCGCCGAGCCGATAGCATATCCTTTCGTTACGGCTTTAGTAGTATTGCCTACCGCATCAAGAGCATCGGTAGTTTCCCTGACGTCTTCAGGAAGTTCACTCATTTCGGCGATACCGCCGGCATTATCGGTAATAGGCCCGAACGAATCGACCGCTATTACCATTCCCGCCATAGAGAGCATACTGGAAGCGGCAACCGCGACGCCGTAAAAACCTGCAAAATGATAAGAAAGCAAAATGCCGAAAGCGATTGCGATAACAGGAAGAGCAGTTGACATCTGTCCTACTGCAAGTCCAGCTATAATATTTGTTCCGTGGCCTGTCGTAGAAGCCTTGGCTATGGATTTTACCGGCGAGAAACTCGTCGAGGTAAAATAATCGGTAATGACTATTATGAGTCCGGTTAATACCAAGCCTACCAGTGCCGAATAATAATAATCCATTGCCGAATGATCGCCGACTCCGTTCATAAAACGCATAGTGAAAAAATAATATACTACTGCGGAAATAATTCCGGTTGCAAATAATCCTTTATATAATCCCTGCATAATCTTTTCTTTCGTGGGAGCGCTTACGAAAAAAACGCCTGCTATAGAAGTAAATACGGCTATACCGCCAAGCAAAAGCGGATAAAGTATAGCCTTCATTAATGCCGTTTCGCCGTAACCGTGCCCTCTGAAAGCTGAATAAGCCAATAATATAGAAGCTATGATAGTTACTGCAAACGTTTCGAATACGTCTGCCGCCATACCTGCGCAGTCGCCGACGTTGTCGCCGACCTGGTCGGCTATAACTGCCGGGTTTCTCGGGTCGTCTTCGGGTATGCCCGCTTCGACTTTTCCTACCAAATCTGCTCCAACGTCTGCGGCTTTAGTATAAATACCGCCGCCAAGCCTTGCAAAAACCGATATAAGACTGCAGCCGAACGCAAAACCTATTAACGAATTTATTACTCCGTCAAGACCGCTTACCGAATGGCCTATAAGCATAAAAACGGATATCCCTAAAACGCCAAGTCCGAGAACCATTAAACCGGTAACCGAACCTCCTTTAAACGCAAACTTTAATGCGGGTTTGACTCCTTTATGAGCTATCTGCGCGGTTCTGATATTTGCCCTTACGGCGTTAAACATTCCGAGATAACCGGCTAATGCCGATAAAATAGCTCCGAGTAAAAAACCGGAAGCCGTTAAAATTCCAAACTGCGGTATCCAGTAACCGCCGATAAGTATTAAAGCAAAAATAATAATTCCCACGATGGCGACGGTTCTGTACTGCCTGTTTAGAAAAGCCGTTGCGCCTTCCTGAATAGCTTTTGCAATCTGCTTCATTTTCTCGGAAC
>JAJZLA010000297.1 GCA_021803845.1 bacterium
ACTGCTTGCAAGCTGTAATAGCTATTTAAGGAATATCGTTATAATAGCCGTTTATTCGGGAATGAGAAAAAGCGAAATTCTAAATCTGAAATGGGAGCAGGTAGATTTAGAAAATAAAATAATTTCTTTGTATAAGACGAAAAACGGCGAAAACCGGAAAGTTTATATAAACAGCGTTTTATATAATACGCTTTCGGCTATGGATAAAAAGGGCTTATACGTTTTCTTAAACCCTGAAACTAAAAAACCTTACTGCGACATAAAAAAATCTTTCAAGTCTGCGCTTGAAAAAGCGAATATTGCCGATTTCAGGTTTCACGATTTAAGGCATACGTTTGCAAGCCAGTCGGCAATGGCAAATACGAGAAAAGGCGCTTTGCAGAAACTTTTAGGACATAAAACGGCTTCTATGACTGACAGATATACGCATTTTGAAGACGATTACCTTAGGGAAAACGCCGAAAATATTTGTCATAGTTTTGTCATAGTTTAGAAAAAACGAGGAGAGGGCGGGCAAGGCGTCCGCCTGAAACCCTTTAAAATAGTGGTGAGCCGCGCGGGAGTCGAACCCACGACCACCTGATTAAAAGTCAGGTGCTCTACCTGCTGAGCTAGCGGCTCTTTAATTGGAAAAAATTTTATAGCGGGAGAATGCTGTTTATGTTAGGAAAAGTATAGTTTAGTCCGCTTGCCGCATAAATACCGAGGCCGATTATAACTATAACGCTGATGGTGACTATTACCCACATTACTTTAGTAAAATGTTTGTTATTGTCTTCCATATTAATAAACCCCCCTTATCTTAAATTAAATTAACTGCGATTTAATAAATAGAATGTTAATTTCAATATAAAACTTTATTATATTAGCAAAAAAAAATATTAATTGCAAGAAATAAATTGTGCAGTTTAAATTATGCCTTCATAACCTCATTAAAATATTAAAAAAAGTTAACATGACTTTAATCACATATTTTTAAATAATATTTCCTTATAATTAAATCTATCGATTTTGTAATAACAAATTAAAACAAATTAAAAAGGAGAGTATGTATGTTTTGTATTCAGTGCGAAGAGACTTTAAGCCAAACGGGGTGCGTTAAAAGCGGCGTTTGCGGAAAAACTTCGGAGGTGTCAGACCTGCAGGATCTATTAATATTTAATCTAAAAGGAATTGCAATGTTGGTAGATAAAGCAGAAATAAGCGACGGTGATTACGAAAAAGATTATTTTTTTATTTTGCAGGGATTGTTTACTACCGTAACAAACGTTAATTTTGACGAGCAAAGAATGTTTGATTTACTCAATAAGTCGATAGATATAAAAAACAAATACGTTAAAATATTAAAACAATCGTCGCCGAACAAATACAGAGATATTAATGAATTTTATTTGTGGGCTCCTGAAAATAAAAGTCTTAAAACATATTTAGATAAAGCTAAAGAAATAGGGTTGTCTAATAAACTAAGCGACGAGGAGTCGTTGAGCGAACTTCTGCTTTACGGATTAAAAGGCATGGCTGCTTATGCGTATCACGCATATGTATTAAATTATTCAAGTCATGAGGTTAAAAAATTTATTATTAAAGCATTAAGCTACTTGACTAATGAAGAGAAAAATTTCGACGTTTTATTAAATTTAGTAACCGAGTGCGGTAAAGTAGGCGTTAATGTTATGGAGACTCTCGATAAAGCAAATACCGAACACTACGGAGAACCGGAGCCGACTAAAGTATTAAACGGAACTAAGCTGGGAAAATCGATTTTGATTAGCGGACACGATTTATTCGAGCTTGAAAGATTGTTGACTCAGACGGAAAACAAAAATATTAACGTTTACACTCACGGTGAAATGCTGCCGGCGCACGCTTACCCGTTCTTTAAAAGATTCAGCCATTTTATAGGTAATTACGGCGGGGCATGGTGGGAGCAGGAAAAGGAATTTGCGGAGTTTAAAGGATCTATAATAATGACCACTAACTGTATTAAAAAGCCTTTGGAAAGTTATAAGAACAGGATTTTTACTACGGATATGGTTGCAATGCCAGGAGTTAAACACATAGCAAATCATGATTTCTCCGAAGCTATTAATACGGCGTTAAATTCGGAAGAAATGCCGGAAAATATAAAAGGCACTATTGACGTTGGTTTTGCCAGACAAACTTTAGTTAATTCTGCAGACGCCATAATTAAAATGGTAGAAGAAGGTAAAATAAAGAAATTCGTCGTTATGGCCGGCTGCGATTCTAACGATAAAGAAAGAGTATATTATTCCGAACTTGCAAGTCGGTTGTCGAATGATTCGGTAATATTGACGGCCGGTTGCGCTAAATACAGATATAACAGGTTGAATTTAGGGGATATAGACGGTCTGCCTAGAGTTATAGACGCGGGTCAGTGTAACGATTCGTATTCGCTTGCTATCGCGGCGCTTAAATTAAAAGAAAAATTAAATTTAAACGACATAAACACCCTGCCTATTTATTACGAAATTGCATGGTATGAGCAAAAAGCGGTTATAGTACTGCTTGCGCTTCTTTATTTAGGAGTTAAAAATATCAGGCTCGGTTATAAACTGCCGGCATTTTTATCTGAGAACGTGGCGGATTTTCTTGTTAAAAATTTTAATATAATGGCTGTTTCTAATGTAGAGGATAGTTTAAAATATATAAACGGAAATAGATAAAGATAAAATAAAAAATTAAAATTAACGGAAGAAAGGAGGTAAAATATTTTTTAGCGCCCTTTCTTCCGTTAAAATTAAATATTTTTTTTAAATAATCAACCCCATTTCTGTTTGTTAATATGTGCAACTATTTCTGCTTTAGACATTTGTCTAAGTTCAAATGCGGCTTTTTTTGCTTTTTGAAACAAAATAAGGCAATTAGGATCAAGATTATCGTCTATTCCGTCTTCGGCAATTTTTAAAACTTTAGTGAGTACATGGGTAAGATCCATATGCAGCTGATTAGTTTTTCTAGAGCGGTCAATTAATTGCTCAACGTCTGCAGCGACTTTTTCAAATTTTTCTTTTGGCGCTCCGCATTTTGGGCAAGTATCAGGAGCAGAGTCTCCATCGTGAATGTAGCCGCATACCGAACATTTCCATTTCATAGTTAACCTCCATTAATATTAAAGTTAATTAATTAAGTTAAGAATTGTTAAACTTCTTATTGTTTTAATTTTATCATAAAAAAAATAAATTGCAAGAAATTTTAGGATTAATTATTGATTAGTAAGAAATATTTTATTTACAAATTCGGA
>JAJZLA010000298.1 GCA_021803845.1 bacterium
CTTTATCTATTTGCGGAATTTCCTCGGGCTTCAATTCAAGTTTTGCTAATCTGTTTTCGTAAAAAATAGGAACGGTCGCGCCGTCTTTAATAGACTGCTCTATATCGTATATATCTACATATTTCCCAAAAACCGCCGGAGTGCTTCTATCTGATTTTTCAATGGGCGTTCCGGTAAAACCTATAAAAGAAGCGTTCGGAAGAGCGTCTCTCAAATTTCTCGCAAACCCATCGATAAAATCGTACTGACTTCTGTGCGCCTCGTCGGCTATAACAATTATGTTTTCTCTTTCCGAGAGCAAAGGATATTTTATTCCGGTCTCAGTCGGCATAAACTTTTGTATCGTAGTAAATATTACGCCGCCGGAAGAAACCTTTAGAAGTTCCTTTAATTCGTCTCTCGAGTTTGCCTGCTTAGGAAACTGTCTTAACAGTTCATTGCATTTACCGAAAGTATCGAACAGCTGGTCGTCTAAATCGTTCCTGTCCGTTAAAAGTATCAAAGTAGGATTGTTAAGTTTCGGCTCAAGAATTAATTTTCCCGCATAAAAAACCATAATGAGGCTTTTGCCCGAACCGGTGGTATGCCAGATAATACCGGCTCTTTTATCGTCGCCATTCACAGCCTCTATTGTAGATATTACGGCATTGTTTACGGCATAATACTGATGATAAGCCGCAATTTTTTTCGATATTTTAATTCCGTCGTCGGTTTGGCTTTGGTCGGCTTTTTTTGTTTTATCGTAATCTTTACCGCTATTTATATGCAAATCCGATTCAAAAACTATAAAATGCCTTATTAAATCAAGCAGAACTTCTTTTTTAAGCATGCCTTCGATTAAAATTCTAAGCTGCGGATTTTTAAGCTTAGAATCGGCTTTGGAAATATCGTCTTGAAGTGTCGATATATATGGGTTTTGTTTTTCTGGAGATGTTAAACTTGCATTTTCGAAATCTTTACAGTCTTTTAAACCGGTTGTCTTCCAAGGGCTAAACCTGTTTTTAGGGGATGTCAGCGTTCCTGCTCTCGCTTCCATTCCGTCCGATATTAACAATATTTCGTTAAAGCGGAAAATAGAAGGTATAAGGTTTTTATATGTTTGCAGCTGCGTATATGCGCTCCATATAGAAGCGTTCTCGTCGACGGGGTTTTTAAGCTCTATTAAAACTAAAGGAAGTCCGTTAATAAATAAAATTATATCCGGTCTTCGATTTTCCCTGCCTTCTTTGATAGTAAACTGGTTTACCGCCAAAAATTCATTCTCTTCCGCATCTTCAAAATCAAACAGCCATACAATATCGTTTTTTATGCCGTTTTCGGTATTGTATTCCACCGGAACGCCGTCGGTCAGGAAGCGATGAAACGTTTTGTTGTTTGTAATTAAATCCTGACTTTCAGAATAAATAATTTTCTTAACTGCTTCATTTATAACATCCTGTATAACGGCTTGCGGAATATGTTCGTTGATTCTTTTCAATGCCGCCGTTAATCTTGATTTTAGAACGACCTCGTCGTATTTTCTTTCCTCGTAATCCCCGCCCTCCGAGATATCAGGTCCATAAATTACCGTATATCCCAATCCCTCAAGGTTCTCTAAAGCTAATTTTTCTACATCCGATTCAGATATTATATTACGCATAATTATTTATTACCCTCATCTTTTTCGGAAATTAAGCCTGATTCTTCTAACTCCCCTCCTTTTAAGGAGGGATGGCAGCCGTAGGATGCCGGAGTGGTTTCCGCCTCATTTTTAACCGGCACCCTTATTTTGCCGGACATAAGTTTTGGAAGCAGGGAGTCGCGAAGGGCGGATAGGGTTTGGATTTGAGAAATATTGTTTTTTATTTTTTTAATCAATTTATTTGCAACTGTACCAAATTTATCCAATATTTTTCTATCAGCAATAATTATATTAATTTCTTTCAACTGAATAGGACTTAAATTTTGTTGTGCTGTCCCCGAAGCAGTATTTTGTATAAGCGAAAAAATTGAATCTTGTAAAAATAACAAATAAGTAAAAGCATGATCATTTTCATTTTTGGCTCTTAATTTTGCCACCCGTTGATTTAATAGATAATCTTTGCCATTGGCCAAACAAATACGTCCAACATTGCCAGTTAATGAAATTAAAATATCACCTGATTCTAATATACAATAATCAGGCATTTTTTTTGGTAATTTCCTTAAATTGTCCTTTGTTTGAGGATTAAAATATCTATCTTGAACATTTTTTATAGTAACTAATTTGTATTGCCCCTCTTTAGAAAAATCTGCAGAGGAAAAAGCAAATCCTGGTAAAATATCAATCAAATCTTTAATTTTCCCAACCTCCCACCCTTCGGGAATCTCGCCAAGCTCGCTTTTGACCATTTTTCCGCCACTCGATTTATAACCTTTTAGTTGTAAAGTGTTATCAAAACCACCCCGCCCTTCGGGCTCCCCTCCTTTCAAGGAGGGGAGCTTAGAGGTTTCGTCTTCTATGGGAAACTCGAAATCAACGAACCACCGCTTATAGATTGCCTGCGCTATAGCTTCCAGCGTCTTATTCTGCTCCCGCAAAAGCTCTATTTTGTCATCAAGCGAGGAAAGGACAGCGGCAATTGCATGTTGCTCTGGAAGTGAGGGAAGTAAAAATTTAGAATTTAAGATTACCTCTGGATTAAATGCAGGATAAGTAGAAGTGTGAGTATCCGCTATCTGCGTCAAATATTCAGTATATTTTTCGGTAGTTAGTAAATTATACAAAAAATAGGGGGCTGCTCTTTTTGCGCTAACAACAGCAAAGCCAGTTGAAGCAACAAGATTTGGTTTAGATGTTTTTATAAAGCAGAAATGTTTTAAATTAGGTCTAACAGTAGAAATTAAAATATCATTATCTTGAACAATTCGCCTTGCTCGACTTGGAGCACTTTTTAAGACTAATTTTTGCGTTTGTAAAAGTTTTCTATCTTCGACGGAAGCAACGTCAATATATTCTATTTCATTAAAATGATAATCTTTGTTTATAACCAAAGCATTTACTTCCGCCACCTCCCCAAGTCTCGTCACCGCCCAGCCTTCCGGTATGTTATTTTTTTTATTTTCGGTTTTCATTCCGCTATTTCCCTTTATGAGTCCTTTGGGTCGTTATAAAATTTTCTTTCACTTTTTTTATTCTTTTTCGTTACCGCCCCTTAAAATCAGCAAAATAATGCCTATCGTTCTGTCCTTATCTTTAAAGGCTTTACGGTCAACAAAGAACGCATTGCGTCAAATTA
>JAJZLA010000299.1 GCA_021803845.1 bacterium
ATCTAAATAACCGACGAATGGGAGCATACAATCAGTGATGGAATTATTTAAAAGAGGCGATATTTATTGGATTAATCTTAATCCCGCGGAAGGTTCGGGAATAGGAAAAACGAGACCTGCCGTTATAGCAAAAACAGCCAATTTAAAAGACGATTCAAAAGCTAAAGCAAACCAAATTTGCCCCCCGATATTTAACCTATTTAATAAAAATTTAAAAATTAGCGCAAAAAATTATAAAAAATCATAATTGATTTCATTCTAGATTAGTAATATAATTAAAAGAAGTAATGAATTGATTAAATGTAAGGAGTACAATATAAATGATTACCGCAAAAATAACTTCAAAAGGACAGGTTACTATACCTAAAGATATAAGGGACGTTTTAAAAAGCAGTATAGTAAAATTCAATATTAAAGACGGAAAGGTTGAAATAGAGCCTGTTAAAGAAATTGCCGGTTCTCTTAAGAAATATACTAAGAACGTTAAAAAATATTCTTTCGCGGAAGAAAGAGAAACGGCTTGGCAATCCATTATTAAAGAAAATTACGTTAAAAGAGAAAAGCTATAAATTGATATGATGATATGATATGATGCCCGACACCCAAGTTAAAATAATCGATGCAAACGTAATTTTAAGATATCTGCTAAACGACGACGAAGAGCAGTTTAAAATAGTTAAATCTTTTTTTGACGAGGTTAAAACCGGTAAAGCAAAAGCTTTAATATTTGAAAGCGTCATCTTTGAAACCGTTTACGTTCTTCTTAAAGTATATAAAATACCTAAAAGAGAAATAATCGATACGATGAAAAATTTGTTTTCTTTTAAAGGTATTAGGAATAAAGATACGGAACTTTTTATCAAAGCTCTTGATTGCTATGATATGTATAACGATTTAAGTCTAATCGATTGTTTTATATGCGTAAAGTCTAAAAAACTTAAAATAGATATATTTAGTTTCGATAAAAAATTAAATCAAAAATGCAATAAATAATGCAACTTTAATCTTGCGAAAATTATTATTTTTTGAACTCAGTCTCCATTCGTAATAATTTTTATTAGTTGAAGGGAATTAAAGAAGCTGAAGCCGTTTTAATAGCAGAAAACGTGCGATTATTTATTATGAAAAAACTTCGTGAATTATTCGGGTAATAGCACCAGATTTAATAAATTATATTTATAAATTCCGTTTTGCTACTATATTGCTACCGCATTTTAAATATCATAAAATTTATTAATAATATCAATAACTTATAAATCAGGGTTTGTGATCCGTAATCAGCAGGTCGTAGGTTCGATTTCTATCGCCGGCTCCATTAAAATAAAGAATAAAAGGGTTCACCAGAAAGCGCTAGTCTTTACAACAAAATCTCAAAAATATTATATTAATTTCTCAATCTTAATCTCCACCTTTATATCCGCCTTCGCCTCTATGCTCTCCGTTATCGCCATGCCATCCGTTATCGCCATGCCATCCGGCAGGATGCCCGTAATAATAGGGGCCGCAATTCCAGCCGGCGCAGCATCCTGTTGCGAAAGATACGGTAAACATTATCATTGCTAATAGGATAGCGATTGTTGTTATCGATGCCGGTTTGTTTTTTAGATTTTTCGGTATTATTTTGATAGTCTTCAATTTTCTGCCCTCATTTATTGCCGTTATATTTATTTATATATATTTATACCACATAAATCTAAAAATAAAATATTAATTTTTTGGATTAAAAATAATATTTATAATCAAGGCTTTGATTCCGGAGTGGGAGGAGGGCGGCAAAGTGAACATAAACCGGCAGGATTGTCTTGTTGCGAGATAATCCAAAATAATATACAATATTAAAATATTTTTATACAGCGGAAAAACATAATAAAACTATTGCCTTATAATAACTTTAAACAGTTTTGAAGTAGGGGGTGGCAATATGTCCGATAAAATAAATAATATCTTTTCTTCTATTGCCGATGTTTATGATTTTTGGGGGCATCTGTTCAGTTTCGGGATTGACGGCATATGGCGCAAAATGGCTGCGGAAGAAGCTATATCAGATATAGACGGTTATAAAATACTGGATGTCGCTACCGGCACAGGCTCTATTGCTATAGATATCGCCAAGAAAGCAAAAAGAGCAAAAAAACGGGTTGAAATAGTGGGAGTAGATTTTAATTCAGATATGATAAAAATAGCCGAAGATAAAATCAAAAAGAAAAAAATAAAAAATATATGTTTTAAGATTGAAGACGCGATGGACCTAGGCGAACCGGGATGCGCATACGACGTAGTCACCGCAGGATTTTTATTAAGGAATGTTGACGATACGGAAGTTTTTGCCGAAGAACTTCGGAGGATTCTAAAAAAGAACGGTAAATTCATATTATTGGAAATGGGCAGGCCGCAGAATAAGCTTTTGAATATATTTTTCAAGTCGTATTTTTTTATTATAAGGCTCGTAGGTTCATTAATAGACGAAAAGGCTTATGACTGGCTGACATACAGCATATTGGCGTTTGACAGAAAAAAAATGATGGATATATTAAAAGATAAAGGATTTAAGGACCTGAAAATTAAAAATCTCCCCTTGCACGTAGGTTTTTTAATTACCGGAATAAAAAGCTGATAATAAATTTAATAATAAATATTCATAAAATAGAGATAAAAGATATTGACTTATGACTTTTAAGTCATTATAATAAAAATATAGCAATACTGCAATATGGGGTATTTTAAAATATTATGAAAAAAATTTTACTTTTCATCCTGTTTTTCTTGTTTTCGTTCTACTCGATAAATTTTTATCCGCTTAAAGCTTATTCGTTTTTCGCAAAATCAGCCAGGGTAGTTACGCTGAAAGAGGCATATATTCTTGCGGCACGGCACAACGACACTATAAAGGCTGCAAAAGAAAGCTATTACCAATCGACTCTTTTGAAATGGTCAGCAATAGGCATGGTTTTACCCGATATATCTCTTAAATATACCGACCAGAGAATGCATGTTAATTCCGCGCCTTCCACATTATCGTCTTCGAATATAATGAACAGCCTTTTTTCGTTCTTTTTTCCTAATTATGAATACAGTTTTACGTTAAACGAACCTATTTTTAATATAGGCGCGATTCCGGCTTATCTGTCTGCTCGGAATACCGAAAAATCCACCAAAATGGCTTTAAATAGCGTTTCCGCAGACACCCTGTATAACGTTGCGGTAGGTTATTATACGGTTTTGAATGATTTAAGTTTAATAAAAGCCGATACTAAGAC
>JAJZLA010000300.1 GCA_021803845.1 bacterium
GCGGAAGACTATCTTATACTTCCGACGCTGAAACTTTATAAAATAGGCGTTAATTTTGATATGACCGGCGCAGACGATGCTTCTTCGTTTAAGTTCTTTTCTCATGAGGATTTTAAAAAAGATTCCGAAATAAAAATTTCAGAATTTGAAAAAGCCTGCATAAGAGAGCTTCAAAAAGATATAGAAATTGCCCATGAGCCTTTTAAGGATATGTCGGAGGTTTTAGGCATTTCTCAGGAAAAATTGCTTGAAACCGTAAAAAATTTGATAAGCGAAAGAAAGATGAGAAGGTTTGCATGCGTTTTATATCATCAAAAAGCGGGATTCAGTTATAACCTTATGGGATTATGGAAAACGAGCAATCAAGAAGCCGATAAAAACGGCGAAATTATGTCTTCCGTAAAAGAAGTGTCGCACTGCTACCTGAGGCCGGTTTATCCCGGAAGATGGGAATACAATATATTTACCATGATACATGCAAAATCAAAAGACGAAGCATGGAGCATTATGGATAAAATTTCTTCGCTAACCGGGCTTAAAGATTTCGATGCTCTCGAAAGCACAAAAGAATTTAAAAAGGTGAGGGTGAAGTATTATGTTTAATCAAAGCGAACTGCTTACGGAATTTTTTTTATATCCCTTAATACTGTGTTCGGTTATTGCGCTTGCAATAATAATAGAACGTTTTTACAGTCTTAGGAAATCCAAGATTTTTCCTGAAGATTTTCTTGCCAATATAGAGAAATCTCTAAAAAACGGGGACATAGAAAAGGCTAAGGGTATGTGCATGACGGCAAAAACGCCTATAGCTAAAATTTATCTTTCTATCATAGACAACTATAAAAATCCCATAGATACTATTAAATTAGAAGTCGAGGAATCAGGCAAGAGAGCATACTTAGACCTTGAAAAAAATTTAGAAGGACTCAGCGCTATTACGACTATATCTCCATTATTGGGACTGCTTGGTACAGTAGTCGGCATGATAAAAGCTTTAAGCGCCGTATCATACAGGAACGGCATAGCGAATCCTCATCTTCTCGCGCTCGGCATTTCCGAGGCATTGTATTCAACGGCTATCGGACTTATAATAGCCATCGTGTCTTTTTTGTTTTTTAAATATTTTGCTTCTAAAGCATTTAACTTTGGAGCGGTTATGGAAGACACGGCGTCAAGAGTTATATCTTTTATTAAAACCGACTGAAAATAATTTTACTATAATCATAATTATATTGCCGATTATATAAGGCAAGCGAAATGAAATTTACGTCTAAAAGAAAGCCCGACCCTATAATTAACGTCATTAACATGGTTGACGTATTTTTAACCCTGTTAATATTTTTCATGATGACTACGACTTTCACTTCAAATTACGGCATAAAAATTCATCTGCCGAAATCAGGCGCAAAATCTTTCGCTTCTTCAAAAAAACCGGTAACGCTTTATATTACCAAAGCAGGCAAGATATATTACGAAAATAAAGAGCTGTCGCTGAAAGAATTATCTTTATTTTTAAAAGACGTTAAAAAGTCTCAGGGAAACGCCACTATAATTATAAAAGCAGATAAAAAATCGACTGCCGCAAGCATAGTAAACGTAATGGGATTAAGCATAGAGCATGGATTATATAAAATAGCTATCGCGACGAAAAAATAAAAGACCGGACGAAGTCCGGCGCAGCTAACCCGTATCTCGATAAAGATAAACGATAAAAGTAATCAGGAGGTCTAAATTTGATAGAAAGATATTCTCTTCCGGAAATCGACAAGGTGTGGTCGCTTGAAAATAAATACAGGACTTGGCTGAAGGTTGAACTTGCAGTATGCACTGCTTACAACAAAATAGGAAAAATCCCCGATTCTTCTTATGAAAATATAATCCGGAAAGCGAAGTTTAACGTTAACGAGATACATGAAATAGAAAATGTTACAAAGCACGACGTCATAGCTTTTTTAACAAACGTCGCAAAATATGTCGGCGAAGATTCGAGGTTTATTCATCTCGGACTTACTTCTTCGGATGTCGGAGATACGTCTTTTTCTCTGCTGCTAAAGGAATCGCTCGAATCTATACTGAAAAAAACCGAATTTTTAAGGGAATCTTTAAGAAATCAGGCAGTAAGATATAAGCATACGCCGGTAATGGGAAGAACTCACGGAATACATGCGGAACCGGTAACGTTCGGATTTAAGATTCTTATATTTTATGAAGAAATTAAAAGAGCCGAGGAGAGAATAAAAACGGCGATAAAATCGGTATCTTTCGGCAAGCTGTCCGGCGCCGTAGGGAATTATGCCAATATTTCGCCTGAAGTAGAACAAACGGCTCTCGATATTCTCGGGCTTAAACATATCTTATCTAATCAGGTTATACAGAGAGACGTTTATGCGGATGCTTTTTATTCTCTTGCTTCCCTTGCCGCTTCATGCGAAAAAATAGCTTTAGAAATCAGGCATTTAATGAGGACGGAAGTTGCCGAGGTCGAAGAGCCTTTTGCGCCCGGACAGAAAGGTTCTTCCGCAATGCCGCACAAAAAAAACCCTATAGTATCAGAAAACATTTGCGGGCTTTCCCGCGTAGTCCGGTCTAATCTTATAGCGTCGCTTGAAAATATACCTCTATGGCACGAAAGGGATATTTCCCATTCGTCGGTCGAGAGAATAATTGCGCCGGATTCTACGATTTTAGTATATTATATAGTTCATCAGCTGACTTATTTGATAGAAAATTTAGTAGTCAAAGAAGAAAATATGTTAAAGAATATAAATTTGACTAAAGGCGTTATTTTTTCGCAAAAAGTTTTGCTGGTTCTTATCGATAAAGGGATGTTAAGAGAAGACGCCTATAAAATAGTGCAGGGTCTTGCCCACGAGAGCATCCGTTCGCAGATAGATTTCAGCGAACTGTTAAAAAA
Organism: bacterium; assembly: GCA_021803845.1. The sequence continues at coordinate 2,915 of JAJZLA010000300.1, forward strand.
AGATGCATCGGTCTCCAAGCATCTTACGGCTCAAGAAATAGACGAATTATTCGATATTAATTATTACTTTAAACATATAAACTATATTTTCGACAGATACAATGCGGAATAAAACAGTAACGGTAAACGGTAAACGAGGAAAAAATGAATAAAAAAGCGTTTATTAAAATTATGCTGAAAGATGAAGTATTAGACCCTCAGGGCAAAGCAGTTTTGTCGGTTCTTAAATCCTCCGGTTTCGATAACGTAAAAGACGTAAGAGTAGGCAAGTATATCGAAGTCGATTTCGCCGGAGAAGCAAAAGGCGGACATGCATCCCTAAAGGAAGAGGTCGAAGA
>JAJZLA010000301.1 GCA_021803845.1 bacterium
TTTGAAATTTCGATTGCCATAATTATATACCTTCTTAAAATTTAAGATATTTTACTTTCTTGTATATAACAATCGACATTTTCAAACCGTAACTTTAATTTTGCCTCCTATAATATATATAGTAATAAGTTAAATAAATTATGTTATCTGGTTCTATGCTTTTTGATAATAAATTAATTTATACATTTTAATTTTATATATTTTTATATAACTTTTATTTCGGCGGAAAGCGCTCCCGCGGCTTTTATAGATTCCAGCATTGAAATAATACTTGAGGTAGAAGCCCCTACCGCATTAAGAGCTTTTACAAGATTAGCAACGGTTAAGCCTTTCTTTAAATAAAAAGCGTTTGGCGTTCTTTTCCCGTTTATTTTAAGCGTAATATTCCTGTTTGATACGGCAACCGGATTTATTTTTATATTGCCGCCCATAACTACCGTTCCAGACCTTTCGTCAATAACTATGATTGCTTTAGAATGAGTTTTTACGTTTATAGCGTTAACGACGGATACAAACTGAGATACGTTTCCTGAATAAGAAACCGGAACTGCGACTTCTACGCTTGCGGAATTTAAAGGCTTTGCGGTTCCTTTTCCAATTTTTGCGTTTATGGCGGCGGCTATTCTCGAAGAATTGGTAAAACTTGGGTTTTTAAGAATAAGCCTGACGGTTTTAAAAGTATTTAAGCCGATAGAAACTCCCTTTTCTACTATTCCGCCGTTATCTATAATGCCTGCAGTTTGAAAATTCTGCGATACAGGAACGTAACCCGGAAGAGGCATCACGTTTTGAGCCGCAACGCTTCCGCCGGTCGAAATAGAGCCTTGCGCAAGGGCGTAAACTTTTCCGTTCGGACCTTTAAGCGGCGTCATAAGCAAAACCCCTCCTTCTATGCTTTCCGCATTGCCGATGGCGCTGACGGTAACGTTTATCTTTTCGCCTGGAACGGCAAAAGGCGGAAGTTCGGCCGTTACCATGACGGCGGCTGTATCCCTTATTTCATAAAGAGAAGCCTCGTTAGTATTAATGCCGAGTTTAGACAGCATGGTAACTATTGACTGCTGGGTAACGTTAACGCCCCACTGGTCGCCGGTGCCGTCAAGACCTGTAACTAAACCGTAGCCTACTATAGGATTGCTCATCGCTCCATAAACGGAAGTAACGTTGCCTATTGTAGCGGCGTAAGAAGAATTAGGAGCAAAAAAGATATCTGCCGTTAAGCCCAAAAAAAGCAAGAACAGGAAAGCTAAGGGTATTAACAATATTTTTTTATTCATTTATTATTGCAGCCTCCAAATATTATTGCTATATATAATATATCTTATATTTTATTTATATAATCCAAATATATTATCCAAACCTTTATTTTGCAAATACTATTTATACTATTTATTTTTAAGAATTTAGCCGTTGCTCGCCAATCCTTATTCTCTTTAGAACGGCCAGATATCCTGCATAATTTTATACAGCCAGTTCGGACTCTGCGAACTGTTGACGTATCCTCTGCCGTTTATCCATATTCTTTCGTCTGCAAGCTGGGTAGACAGGACCGTGTTTGCCGGCGATATGTCTATAGGACGGGCAATGCCTTTAATTAATAGAAATCTTGTTTCTCCGTTCACCGATACTTCCCTTTCGCCTTTAAGTTCTACGTCGCCGTTTGGGAACACTTTTACCACCTGAGCCTGAATCGTCGAATTTATCTGTCCTGATTCCGCTACTCCGCCGCCGCCGTTAAAAGTTTCGTCGTTAGAACCTTCATAACCGGTAGGTTTAGAAGTAGAAAGCGTGCCGAAAGCAAACTCTCCGGTACCCGTCGAATTATGCGAAAGAGACGTCCCTGAGGAATCCGAAACCTGCGTCTGGTCGTCAACTATAATAGTTACGGTATCGTTCAGCCTAAAAGCGACGTTATCGGCATAAAGATTAGTTCCGCTTCCCGAACCTGTCCAGAGAGAACCGAGAACCGGCTTAGACTGCAGTCCTCCATTTTTTGCCGTAGGTTTTACATACGTAGGAGGAATCATAGACTTGGGAGGATTAACTCCGCAGCCGGTAAGCATTAGCGGCAATAAACCCGCAAAAAATAAAGTTAATACCAAAAATATTTTTACTTTTGATTTATATTTTATTTGCCTTTTTTTAATATTCATTTACCTTACCTCCGCAGTTTTAGGCGATTTTACCATACATTCCACTATTTCTCCCGATTCCAAATTTTTTACCCTTATTTTTGAATTTAAAGCGCCGGATTGCAGAGCCATGCCTTTTGTTTTTAAAATTAATCCGTTTTCGTCGTAAATTATATTTACCCTGTCGCCGAAGTTTATTATCCTGCGCCTTTCGGTATTTGCATTATTTAAAGCCGACCCTTCGGCAATAAAAAACTTGGCTTCCCTTCCTGCCGCTTTTTTAACGTTTAAAAAATATCCGTCGTTTAAACTCGGAATATTTTTATAAGATATTTTTATCTCGCCGCTTTTTATAATCTGAAATTTTCCGATAGTCTCGGATGCAACGGCGACGGGAGCATAAATAGACGTTTTAAAAGTAGCGGCATCCAAACCCTGCATCTCGCCGTTTTTTTCGTTTATAATTTTTATTAAAGCCGTATGATATCCGGAATATCCGGTATCGGCAATATTTATTCTTAAATTTTTTAAATTAAAATTTTTATAAGGCATATTGAAATGAAAATTACCGAAGTGAAAATACTTTTTAAATTTTAAAGGAACTTTTTTTAAGTAAGCTTTTATTATTAAACGTTTTAGTAAAATATCGCTGCTCTTATTGCCGATGACGGTTGTACCTGAATAAGCCGCCTCCGCATTTTTAATGTTAAATCCGCCGTCCGATAAAACAACTGCCGCGATTAATATCGTTAATGCAAAAATTAATTTCATTCTATCCATCTGTTTATTTTTATTATCTTATTACCTTAGTTATCATATATTATCTGCCTTTATATTTTATTTAACATATTAGTTTAATTTATTTATAATAACTGCATTAATTTATTAAAATTTATTAAGGTATTAAACCGCTCATAGTCTGAAGCATCTGATTTGCGGTCGTAATAGCCTTTGAATCTATGGTATAAGCATTTTGAGCCGTAATCATGTCAACCATCTGCCCTACAAGATTTACGTTAGACATTTCCAAAAACCCCTGCTGGAGCGTTCCAAGCCCGTTTTGATTTGGCGT
>JAJZLA010000302.1 GCA_021803845.1 bacterium
CGGCACCGCCGCAAACACTTCTTATATTAACGCCGACGTCCGCAGTATGCCTTTCAAAGCGGAAATATTCGACGCAATTTTTGCAAGATATGTTTTTCAGCATACAAATCTTTCGGCTTCGTTTATTTCGGAAATAAAAAGAACTTTAAAATACGGCGGATTGCTGATTTTAATCGATATAGAAGACGATATGACGCTCCATTATCCTGAGCCGACCGACAATTCAAGAAAATTGTTTAATGCCTATTCGCATTATCAGGCGCTAAACGGAGGCGATAGAAATATTTCTAAAAAATTGCCTTCATTTTTATCTTCCGGCGGTTTTAGCGATATTAAAATAAAACCATTTGTCCAGATTTTTTTTAAAAGAAAAAACGATTACGGCAATGCCGGACAAATTAAAAACGCATTTCTGTTATTGCTAAACGAATTTGAATCGATAAAAAAAAATCTTTTTGAAAAAAAAATGATTACGCCGTCGGAATATCACATTGGATTAAACGATTATTATAAATTTTTAAATTCCGAAAAGGAAGATATATTAATTTCTAAAACGGATTTCTTAATTACATGCGTAAAAAACTAAAAGAATAATGTAGGTATTATTTATGAAAGGCGAACTTAGAGCTTTTATAGCAATAAATAAAAGGGAAATTTTAAAATTTACGAGACAGAAGTCAAGAATCATTACCGATCTTTCAAGACCTGTAATATGGCTTTTATTCGTAGGTTACGGAATTTCTACTCTCGTAAAAATGAAAAACGGTTCTTATATGCAGTATATTTTCCCCGGCATACTTATTATGACCGTACTTTTCAGGTCTATATTTTCATCTATATCGATTATTTGGGACAGGGAATTCGGCGTTTTAAAAGAAATATTGGTTTCGCCGGTTTCAAGAAAAACCTTTGTTTTGGCAAAAATTACGTCCGGCGGCATTATAAGTACGGTTCAGGCTCTTATAATGCTGGCGTTCGCCCCTTTTTTGGGAATCCACGTTACGGTTATTTCATTTTTGCTGATAGCGGCTTCTTTATTTTTAATATCATGCTCCATAACGGCATTCGGTATAGTAATAGCTTCTAAAATGACGTCTTTTGAAGGGTTTAATTCCATTATTAATTTATTAGTACAGCCTATGTTTTTCGTAAGCGGAGCACTTTATCCCATTAAAAAATTTCCGTTTTTTTTAAAAATATTGGCATATATTAATCCGGTTACTTATTCCGTAGATATAATGAAATACCTGTTTTTTTACACTAAAAAAAAGACTTTGTTTATGCCCGAAACCCCTCTTATATGGAATTTTATTTTTATTGCCGGTTTTTTAATTTTAATGGTTTTTCTTTCAAACTATCTTTTTGAAAGGGAAGATAATTGAATATGAAATTAAGCATGCTAAATATTTTTAAAAAATCTATAAGAAAAATAAAAATAGCTAAGCCTATCGAAAAAAAAGGCTTTGTTATATTTCAAATAGACGGGCTTTCTTATGCCGCTTTAAAAAAAGCACTCTCGTTAAACTTAATGCCTCACCTTAAGAATATAATAAATTCGGGGGATTATTTGCTTGACGATTATTTTACAGGTGTACCCAGCGACACCCCTTTTTTTCAGGCAGGTCTTTTATACGGAAATAACGAGGATATACCGGGTTTCAGATGGATAGAAAGAGAGACTGGAGAAGAAATAATATTTAAGAAACCGGAAAGCGCCGGACGGATAGAGGAGCGCTTGGCGAGAAGGAGTCCCGGTCTTCTGAAAGGCGGCTCAAGTTACGTTAATCTGTTTTCCGGCGGAGCGTCGCGCTCAACCTTCACTCTTTCAACGTTTTCAATAAGATATTTATTTAAAAAAAAAGTTAGGAATTTCGATATCTTTATCGTTTTCGTTTTTCATATCTTTACTTTTTTGAAAACTTTCTTTTACGTGTTTTTTGAGGCTATATTGGAAATATTCGAAAAAATACAGGATATAGCGAAGAAGCGGGAAGTTCGTCCCGAAGGTTTTTTCCCTTTTGCAAGGGCGATGACTAACGTTATATTTAAAGAGATAGAAACTTTCGGCGCCATAATGGATATTTCTCGCGGAGTGCCGTCTATATATTCGGATTACATAGGATACGACGAACTTTCGCATCACAGAGGCCCCTATTCATATAGTGCGCTAAGAACGTTAAAGGCTATAGACAGGAAAATTTATCACATCAATAAAGCCATCTTAAAATCTGAACGAAAATACGACTTTTTTATAATATCCGACCACGGTCACACGCCGTCCATTCCTTTTCAAAAAGCTAACGGCGGTAAAATGCTTAAAGACGCAATCGGCGGATATATTAACGATACTGAATTAAAAGTTTATGAATTCGATACCGGTTACAATGCGGTTTTTAAAAGATTATTTTTATATATGGGCGATTTTTTTAAGAAAGGTACATGCAAAAAAATTTATAACGGATTTATAGGAGGAATGAAATCGGTTAAAGAACCGGAAAGTATGCAGACGTTTCAATGGCAGAACGAAAAAACGATTTACATAATGGATTCCGGTCCTATGGCTAATATCTATTTTTCCGGACAACCTAAAAGAATGACTCTTGAAGAGATTGAAAATAAATACAGTAAATTGATAAATATGCTTGCAAACTTAAAAGGCATGGGTTTTATAGCCGGAATTAACGAAAAAGGCGAAACGTCCATATACGACAAAGAAGATCAAAAATTTTACGCTTTAAAAGATTTCATAAATAATTTAGCGGGCAAAAATTTTACGATAGACAGTATAATTGATTCTTGCAAAACAGAATCGGAAGCAGAAACTGCTTTTTCGTCATTAGAAAGATTTGTCGGATTTAAAAATTCGGGAGATTTAATTTTGTTCGGCGAATACGACGGTAAAAATATAATAAATTTTGAAAATCAGATGGGAGCCCACGGCGGAATAGGCGGCGAACAAAACAAACCTTTTGCGGTCTGGAATAAATCTCTGCGGTTTAACTTCTCGGACGTAAATAATTCTTGTAAAATTCATGATTTTTTATATAATGAATATATAAAGCAATAAAAAATATAAAAATATAGATTATATATAAATATTAAATATGTCGGAATTAAGGCAGGATCCTACCACAAGAGAATGGGTCATAATAGCTACCGAAAAAAAAGGTATCGTTT
>JAJZLA010000303.1 GCA_021803845.1 bacterium
GCGCAAACGGCGGCGTACCGCGGAAATATTAAAATAGAACCTGCGTTTATTACTAAAAAAAGCGCAAACGCAAGCATAAGCGCAGGCGGATTATTTTTTATTTTTTTCATATCTTTTTAACTTTTCTATTAAAGTCGTTCTGTTAAGCCCCAACATCTTGGCGGCTTTTTCTTTGACGCCGCCGGAAATTTTCATTGCCCTGTTTATAATATCCATCTCGGCTTTTTCCATTTCTTTTTTAAGGTTTATTCCGAAATCCTTAATTTTCTCGCCGTCGATATCGATATCTATGGCGGGATTTGTTTTGAGTTCCGCGCCGGTTTTTTGCTCGGCGGCGTGTTCGGAGGCGGGCGGATGCTTATATTTTTCAGGTATATCTTTTGCGGTAATAAGCCCGCTTTCGTTCAAGACGACCAGCATCTCCATAATATTCTCAAGCTCTCTTACGTTTCCCGCCCAGCCGTAATTTAAAAGTATATCGAAAGCGTCTTCCGAAATGCCGTAAACGGAACTGTTTTGAAAATCGGCGAATTTCTTTAAAAAATAATAAATTAAAACTATAATATCCGTCTTTCTTTCCCTCAGGGGCAGGATATGAACCGGTATAACGTTAATTCTGTAATAGAAATCTTCCCTGAACAGTTTTTTGGAAATCATTTCTTCTAAATTTTTATTCGTCGCAGAAATAATCCTGGCGTCTATTTTTTTTGTTTTTAAAGAGCCTATCGGCTCTATTTCTCTTTCCTGGATAACGCGCAAAAGTTTAACCTGAAGCGATAGGCTCATATCGCCTATCTCGTCTAAAAACAAGGTCGATTTATCGGCCAGGTCGAACCTGCCCGGCTTATCGGTAAACGCTCCGGTAAACGCTCCTTTTTTGTATCCGAAAAGCTCGCTTTCCAGAAGCCCTTCGGGAAAAGCGCCGCAGTTTACTGATACCATAGGGCTCATGCCTCTTCTGGATTTATTATGTATTAACCTTGCTATAAGCTCCTTGCCGGTTCCCGATTCTCCGGTTATAAGCACGGAACTTTCGGATTGAGCTATTTTGCAGGCTTTTTCCATAACCGATTTAATGTGCTTCGAAACGCCGTAAATGTTTATTCCGGCATCGGCGGTATCGTCATTATTCTGACAAAGGTCTTCGAGCAGAGTCGATGTTTTGTCTATAAAAGCGTTGTAATGTTTTTTTTTAAAAATCTTCGAGTCTATAAATTTTTCGTAATTTAATTTTTCTATATTGCCGGGATGAATTATATGGTCTATATTGTGTTTTATTAAAAAAGCTATGTCCTGCCAGTTTAAATCCGTTATATTATTAACGTAAACATAAAGTTTAACGTTCCTTTTCGGGGTTATCTTAGAGACCGCCGAGGCGTTAGTCCGGCTGTATTCCGCAATAATATAAGTATCGCTGTTAAAATTAGACGGAAGGTCTTTTACGCCGTTAAGTTCGGTTATCTTTTCCTCGTCGGCCGTTTTTACCAGAGCCCGCTTAATAAGAGCGCGGCTCTCTTCCCGTTCCGATATAATATAAATAATAGATATGTTTTTTTCCGTTTGACTAATATTATTCATATTATTTATAATTTATATATTATGCTTACTATAATCGTTGACGGATATAATTTTATATTCAACTCTTATTTTAAAATACGTTTTAAGTCGGACGAACTTCAAAAATTAAGAGAAGAAACTATAAATTTTTTATCAAAATATTATAATGTAAAAAGAAATAAAGTGGTAGTGGTTTTTGACGGATACAATACCGGCGAGCCTTCCGAGTCGAGATACAACCGTCAAAATATTGAAATAATCTATTCTAAAAAAGACGAAAAAGCGGACGACGTAATCGTAAGATTAGCAAAAAGCATTACGGGAAGCCTGCTGATAGTCACGAATGATAACGATATAAGGCGGCGCGCTTCGAGCGCATCCTGTTCCTGTTTAGACGTGGACGAGTTTATAAGGCTGGCGGAAAATATAATAGCGCAGGGAATATACGGCGGCGGTATCGAAAGCATTGCGGAAGGGGCGGAAGAGGAAGATTATGAAGACGGGATATCAGGCAGAAGGGGAGGGGGCGCAAAAAAAGGCAATCCGCACCGCCTTTCTAAAAAAGAAAGGCTTAAAATGAAAAAAATCAAAAAGCTTTAACCCTAATCCGGGGTTACTTTCGTAAAAATCTTTTTTATCTGTTCGAGCTGCGTTTCGAGCCTTGCGTCTATTTCGCCAAAATCCGTTTTTATTATAACGCCGCCTCCAGGCAGGTTGGCGTCCGGGATGAAGTTCATTGAAGCCTGCCTTTCTATCAAATTTTTTACCGCTTCGGGATTTTTATTTAAGACGGCGTAATCTGCGGGATTTAAGCATACGGTAAACTTTACGGCGTCCGAAGATTTATTTACCGCATCGGCTATTATTCCGGCGATTAGGCTGCTGTCGGCGGCGGTTTCCGCTTTTACTATAGTTTCCGCTATTTTTAAAGATAATTTTATTACGTCCTGTTTGACGTCTTCGTATAATTCGTTTTTAAATCTTTCTATGGATTCCGAAGCCCTGAAGATATTTCCGACCCCTTCTTCCATCGATTTTAAGGCATCTCTTTTGCCTTGGCCGAATCCTTCCGAATAACCTTTTTTGCGGGCTTCCTCAAAAACGGCGCTTTCTTTTTCTTCGTATGCCTTTGCGGTTTTATATTTATAGCTTTCTATATATGCAATGATGAATTTTTGAAGGGAAGGAGGAACGGATTCCAACGCGGCGGTTAATTCTTTATTGTCTTCGGATTTTTCGCTCCTCAGTATATTTACTAAAAGCGTTTTTTTTCCGTCGTATAAAGCATTTCCATCCATATCTAGTTCGCGGTCTTTTAAAATTTTGCTCATACGAGTTTTTCGCTTTCGCTTTTTACGGCAAGGCTTACTTTGCCTTCGTCTTCAAGTCTTCTGGCGACTTTCAGTATTTCGTGCTGGACTTTTTCTACTTCCGAAAGCTTTTTGGGTCCCATAGCTTCGAGGTCGTCGTTAATCATTTCCTGCGCTCTCTTGGAGACGTTTGCCAGAATTTTGGTTCTAAGTTCGTCCGAAGCCGTTTTTAAAGCCAGAACAATCTGGTCGTGGGAGACTTCCCTTAAAATTAACTGC
>JAJZLA010000304.1 GCA_021803845.1 bacterium
TCCTTCTCACTACTACCCCGCCTACTCCGAAATCGCCGAGCGTAGGCTCGTTGGATATCCAAGTTATGTCCGCCATATTGCGAAGTCCCCGCTTGGCTATTTCAAATTCTAAATTATGTATATATTCAAAAGCGGCACCTTGACAGGTTGCCGTTCCATGCCCTGTGCCGACGACAAACTTTTGCCTTTTGCCCTGCTTCATCTTTTCTACCGCTTTCAAAAAATTATCCTTTGTTTTAACGGCATGCGGCAAACTGCAGACTGAATCCGAATAGCCTTCGTCAGGTCCAAGTCCCGGCGTAGCCGCAAAATTAAGCTTAGGACCCGTAGCGTTTATCAAATAATCGTACTTTACCTGTTCGGTTTTGCCGTCGTTGTATTTTACGGACACATAACGGTCGGCATCGTCCGGATGAATCTCTTCCGCGGCTCCGTTTTTAAATTCTATGCCGAACTTTTCATATACCGGCGTAAGATCGAACTGAGTTTTTTCGGGCTTCATAGAACCCACGCCTACCCATATCCATGATGGAATATAATAAAAATGCTTCCTCGGCGATATTACTACGACTTCATGTTTGCGCCCAAGCGCTTTTTTTAAATTTAATGCCGCCGTGTTACCGGCAAATCCGGAACCTAAGACTACTATGCGAGCCATCTATATTTATCCCCCCGTTTCTTCATTTTTTATTTATTTAACTAATTTCTTTTATTTTATAATTATTTTAATATAATAACCGTCCGGCTTAAAATTACAAAAAATAACGTTTTAATAAAATTTAAAAAATATTAGATTATTTTATATATATGTTTTATAATATTTATGATAACAAAAATATAAAAATATTTCTATATAATTATAAATATATATTTGCATTATCATATATTCATATATAACATATTTTTATTATCGTATTGCATGCTGCCGGTTTATTTAATAAATAAAGTATAAATTTAATAAAATCAAAATATTGATTAATATCGATTAATACTATGGAAACCCTTGATAAAATAAAGCTTATTTATTCTTTTGACGAAAGCGACGCTTTAAATTTAACGCAAATAAAAGAGATGATGAATTCAAACGCAAACGAATTCATTTCCGGCGTATATTCATTTATATCCAACTTCGACGATTTCAGCAAATTTCTTCCTAACGACGAAATAAGAACGAGGCACAGGGAAAAGTTAAAAATCTGGTTTCTCAGTCTTTTTTCAGGAAAATACGACAACGAATATTTAAGGCAGTTAAAAAGAATAGGTGAGGTTCATTCGGAGATAAAACTGCCTTCGCATTACGTCAGCGCCACGATGAACTTTATAAGAAATTTTATTCATAAAGTTATTATTAAAAACATTCAGTCTTCCGAAAAAAGAAATGAAATAATCGAATCGGCAAATAAAATAATAGATATTAATCTCGATATAATAATAAGTTCTTACATTAACGAAGGAAAATTTTACATAGCGGCTACAAAATTTGAAACTAAAATAATAAAATTCAGCTCGAAATTCTCTTATATGCTTGACCTTGCTCTTGTAATATCTCTAATAATTGCAACTATTATGGTTTTTCTGATGTTCTTATTTGAAATTTACAGATTCGCCTTCGGCGGCGGAGCTTTTGAATCCACCGTAGTCGATATTCTCGGCGCTATGTTAATTGTTTGGGCGATAAGGGAACTGCTTGAAGAAGAAGTTAAAAAGCTGAAAGGGCATAAATTTGCGTTAAGCGCCTTTATAGGTCTTGCGATGGCTGCGCTTTTAAGGAAAATATTAATCTTTTCCCTTGCTCCCGGAAAATCTAAAGAAGTCGCAATATTAGGATTTCTCGTACTGGTGCTCGGAATAGTTTACTGGCTGATGAATAAAAGCACAAAGGCGTGACTTCGCAAGGCGTAAAAGCATAAACTAAAAAGACTATGTAAATTATATACCGGGGTTATACCGGATTATGGCGTATTACACTGGCAAAATAATATGCATCGAAACGGCGCCGAAAAATTGTATTGCCTGCACTGTCTATTAATGATAAAATAAATCACGCAATAAACTTTTTACAAAAAAACGGGATGTGGCGCAGCTGGTAGCGCACCTGCTTTGGGAGCAGGGGGTCGCACGTTCGAATCGTGTCATCCCGACCACGTATTCAATCAAAAACAGACAGGGCATTGAAGGTTATACGGAATATGCGGTTACGCCGTGCTCTAATTTATCCTGAATTTTTTCTAATATCTGCAATAATACTTCGGATTCGTTTGTTTCGCTGACGTTCATATTAATATCGTATCTCTTTTTATTTTTTTATAGTTAATTTCATAATCCAAGGGTTTTTGCTATATTGTCAAAGTCGCTTTTTTTCGCTTCTATAAAAGACGTATAGCCTTGGTCGATAGATTTAAGCACCTTTAAATCGGCAATATTCATCAAAATATTTTTTATTTTCGTTTCGCTTTCTTTATCTACGTCTGCGTTTATGCATATCGGAAATTGAGGTATGGGGTCGGAAGATGCTATGACTTTTACCGTACTTTTATTTTCTTCCGCGGCGGAATCCATTACGCATCCGGCATCGAATTCTCCTTCCGCGACAGCCTTTAAGACGACGTCGTGTCCGCCGAGATAATCGTAAAAAGCAAGGTCTTCCAATTTTATGCCTGCCGATTTAATCATCGCTTTCGGCACTAAAGTAGAACCCGTGGACATTTTTGCGCCGAATGCGACTTTCTTGCCTTTTAAATCGTTTATAGTATTTATCGGAGAATTTTTTGCGGCTATTATTACGCTCTTATATGTGGGCGAACCGTTTTTTACCGCAAAAACTAGAGGTTTAACTCCGTATTTTTTGCCGGCGCTTAAATATGTCGAAGGGGTCATATAGCCTATCATTGCAACGCCCCTGCCTATATCTTCAACCGAATCTTCATAGCTTGAGGCTACCAACGAACCAAGTTTTATCCCTAAAGAATCGCTTAAATATTTTGTCAGAGGTTCAAATTTCGTTTTCATTACCGATGCCGCTTCTAAAGGAGCTATGCCGAATAAATATAATCTAATGTTATTCAACTCTTTTTGAAGTTCGTATGCCGAATTAGAAAGCGACGTACTTATTTTGGTTGATTTTTTTTGCCGTTTTTA
>JAJZLA010000305.1 GCA_021803845.1 bacterium
TGCTGCATAAGAATAACGATAACTAAAAATACTGCGGATACGATCAATAAAATAGTTAAAAACATAATCATAATAGATTATATTAATAAAATATATTAAAATTGTCAACCTTTAAAACGCTAACTTTCAGGGCCACCTCATCATAAATACTTTGACAATGCGAATTAAGCAAATTATTTTTAACCGTCTTACGATTTATTCCGTTTTGAATCTTCATTCTTTTGTTCAGGTGTGTATTTCGATATCAAATCTTTTAAAGCGTCGTCGTCCCATGAGCAAATCTTTCGCATGCCTTTGACAGATTGCCTGTTAAATCTCTTCTGCTTAAGCTTCCCCTGCTGTAATATGTTTAGCGCAATGTGTCTTAGAATAGCCATGACTTCGGGAGCGTTTCCTTTACGTATTCTAGAGTAATCTTCGTTGAAAGACATGTCTAATGTCCAATGAAGGGTATTCTCTATACCCCAGTGATCGCGAACGGCTTTTAGTATAATTTCCGGATCGGGATCTTTTATGGACGAAATATAATAACGGGTTTCATTGGTAGTTTTATCTTTAATTTCCCGGGTCGAATCTATTCTTATAATGCTATTAATGCTATCCCAGTTTTCATTATTCTTTTTAAGCCAATGAACGTCGGCAGATACGTAGCAGGTTCTGGTTTCAAGCCTGCCGTGTCCTTTATCGTAGTCCGTTGCCGTTTTAGTTTCGGCATCTGAACTTAAAAAAAGCTTGACGTCTTCCAATAGTAAGCTTTGATTTCCTTTTAAAGAGAAAATATATTCTCCTTCTTTTGAAACTATTTTATTTGCGATTTTATATTGGCAGCCCATTGCGTCTATAGTAATTATGTGGCCTTTAACGTCAAAAAGATCTAATAGTAACGGAATAGCGGTAATTTCATTGCTTTTATTCGAAACTTTCTCCTGCGCAAGCACTACCCTTGCTTCTGTGGCAAAAGCGGAAACCATATGGAGCATCCCTTCTTCGCTGTTTGTCCTTCTGCTGCTTTTACCGTCTATGGCAATTACTTTAGCGCCTGCAATTTTGGCTACGTAATTAACCCATTTAGAAAAGATATCTTTGAAATGATCGGGGTTAACCGAACGGAAGAATCTGCGAACGGTGTCGTCGCTCGGTACTCCGTTTTCGAAGGGAAGATAATTTCTTAAATATGCTATTTTCGATTTTCCGTAATTTTCTACGTCCTGCCAACCTTCCGCCCCGCAGATAATGGAAAGAAGGGTAACTAAAAATATTTCCGAAACGGAGTACATCAGATTTTTCTGCGCCCTTGGATCTTCTATAGATTCGAAGCGGTCTAAGAAATTAGTTTCCAATAGAGCGTTATGCTTTAGCTTTGTTTCGCCTTCAGGAACCTTTCCCCTACGGGACATACCGGTAGGAATTAAGCCTAACTCTTTATCTATTATTCCGATTTGTCTTAACGTTACTTTCTTCGTGCGCTTCTTTTCCGGACACCATTTAGACGTTATAGCGTACATACGGTACTTGCCGTTGAAATTCCTGATTTCGCTATTTGGAACTTTATGTTTCAAAACCCAGTCGGGAAGTGCCATGTTAACCTCCGTTTAAATTATATCTTATATTTAATATCTAAATCAATTTCATGTTGCTTTTTTTTAGTCTCGTACATTCCATATTTTATTACTACGTCTTATATATTATATAAGACGTAGTAATAAAAAGCAAGAGAAAAAAACGAAAAAGTGGATTTTTTATGGATTGTATGGGAAAATTTATAAGGATAGAATTAATTTAATGAGGTGGCCCTGGCTTTACACATAATTCATCTTGTATCATTCGAAAAAGCAATTTTCCCGCCATTACCCGCCGAATAAACTGGAAAAATCTCCTGTCAATAATTTTAGGATAAATTAGCTTTAAGCGGGCGAGCAAGTATAAAACTTATTATAAAACTTATGCCTTATTGTCACTTAAGTGACTTTTACAATCTTTTTTATAAATTATAATTAAATATAAATAGGTGCAAAACATTATATCGTCAGGAAATCTGCATATTGCCTGCAATATGATAATTATAAATTAATATTTAATTAAATGTAAATGGAGGGTTTTACCATGATTAAAAAAATTATGCTGGGTTGGCTGTTGGTTTTATTAATCGCTTTAAGTATAGGCGTTCCTAAATCAAACGCAATGAATATGAGTAATGCGTGCGGAAAGAAAAAAATGAATATGAGTAATATGCCGATTAGCAAGTCGGTTATGATGAAAATGAAAAAATGGATGCCGGATATGATGTCTTATGCTCCCAAGCTGGCGTTTATGCCCTTTTTTTACAAAGTATATCCCGGGGCACATCTGATTTTCAATAACCGCAAAATTTTAAAATTAACCCCTTTTCAAATTAGACAGGAAGCCATGCTTGTAAAAGAGATGGAAAACAAAGCTATTCCCCAGTTTAAGATTTTAAACAGGGCAAAAAAGGAGTTTTATATGGAGGTCAATAAAAATAATCCAAATCCCGCTAAATTAATGAAATATGAAAGAACCGCCGGAAATGCGGAAATAGCCCTCTCAGAATCCATGATTTCCGTTCACTTAAAGGCTACCCGCATACTAACCTCTTCGCAAAAAATACTTCTACGCAAGATAATGATTAACTGGCCTATCGTTAATGTAACGTATCCGTAAAAATGAACGGCAAATAAATAATAAAAAAAATAAGGGGGTGAGAACAATGAAAAAAATTTACGAAACGCCGGTATTTCTAGAAATTCCCATAGAAGAATTTAATTTCATAATGCTGGCAAACTATGAGAAAACTGATTCATGCTATACCTGAAGAGCTTGTTTTTAATGCGCAGTTTGCGCATACAAAACTAACGCCTTATCCTTTATGCCGACAAAATTGCCGGGAAATAAAATAAAGGATAAGGCGTCTTAACAAAATCGATTCGTATCAATTTTTGACAATTCGGCACAAGATACGAACATACTTGCCTGTATAAAAAAGCAACCAATAGCGATAAGGAAGGCCTATGTTCGTGTCTATAAACATTGTTTCCTTTAACCGTTTTTTTTAAGTCAAAATAAAATTATTTTTACAGTACCGCATATAAAAATAAAAAAATAGGTT
>JAJZLA010000306.1 GCA_021803845.1 bacterium
AAAAAGTTGTAGTTATAATGTCTCCATCCGGAAAATTGCTCGACTCGGATACCGCTTCGGAAATGTCCGATTTTGACCATATTATAATAATTTGCGGAAGATACGAAGGCATAGACGCAAGGGTAGCCGATTTAACGGGAGGAATAGAAATATCGATAGGCAGTTATATACTGTCCGGAGGCGAAATAGCTTCGATAGTTTTTATAGAATCGGTAAGCAGATATTTTAAAGGTTTTTTGGGTAATCAAGAATCGCTTAAAGAGGAAAGCCTTTCCGGCGATTTTAAAAAAATATTGGAATATCCCCAATATACTAAACCAAAAACGTTTAAAAATTTATCCGTTCCCGAAATACTGCTTAGCGGAAATCATAAACTGATTGAAAAGTGGAGAATGGAAAAAGCATTAAAAAAAACGGAACAAATAAGAAAAATTAAAATATAAACAAAAGGAGAGACCTAAATGAATATCGTAGAAAAAATCGAAAATGCCTCGTTAAGAACGGATGTTCCCCAATTTAAATCGGGCGACACCGTCAAAGTATATCAAAAAATAAAAGAAGGCGACAAAGAAAGAATTCAGGTTTATGAAGGAGTGGTTATTGCGAGAAAAGGCAGCGGCATCAGGTCGGCTTTTACGGTAAGAAAAAATTCTTACGGCGTGGGAGTCGAAAAAACTTTTTTGACTAATTCTCCCTTAATCGATAAAATTGAACTTCTTTATCGAGGAAAGGTAAGGAGAGCGAAATTATATTACTTAAGAAAGAAAAAAGGGAAAGACGCAAAAATAGAAAGGCTCGATATGGTTCAGCAGCAGTAAGTTAAAATGAAAGCCGAATTACGTTTGCGGTATATTTAATTAACTTTTTTAAATATTAATGATATACTTATAATATTAAACGACTTATCGTAAGTATAATTATAATTAATATTTAAAGGAGGTTTTATGGAATCGCAAAAAACGGCTGTCGATAAATTTACTGAATTTATAGGAGCGGCACTTGGGGTTACCGAGGATAGATTTCAGAAGATTTTAGACGAATTTATAGTCAGCCATAATTTCGGTAAAAAAGAATCCGAAGTGTTTTCGCAAAAAATGAAAGATATATACGATGCGAATAAGAAAAAATTGATGTCTATAGTCGACGAATCCGTAAAAAAAGCCCTTAGCAAAGCCGATATAGCCAGAAGTTCCGAAGTAAAAGGATTAGAAGAAAAGATTAATATCCTTGAAGAAAAAATTAATAAACAGTCTGCCGCACATTCTAAACATAAAGACGCTTCTCATTCAGCTAAAACTAAAAGCAGCAGTCACAGCCTTAAAAAATAATAAAGAAAAATAAATTATAAAATTGCCTGCAATCAATCTGAAATACCATAATTATTAGTTATGTTTATGGCTTTAAAATCTTATAGGGTTATTATAAAAGGAATAGTTCAGGGCGTAAATTTCAGAAATTTTACAAAACTCGAAGCTGAAAGAATCGGCATAAAGGGTTATGTAATGAATACCTATGACGGCCATGTAGAGGCATTTTTTGAGGGCGAAGAAGAAAAAATTAAGGAAATGATTGCTTCGGTGCATGTCGGTCCGCCTTCTTCAAGAGTCAAAGAAGTTAAACTATATGAACAGGACGGGCTTTCTAATTTCAAAGATTTTAAAATATTAAGATAATTCTTAGTCTGTTTCTGCAATAGGCATCGGATCGACTATAACGGTTAACTCGCCCTTAGTCAATTCAGGTCTGTTTTTAATTTCTTCGATTATAGTTTTTACGTCTTTCGTTTCTATAAATTCGTATATTTTAGTAAGCTCTTTTGCGTAGCATATTTTAACGCTGCCCAAAATTTCGTTTATATCCGCAAGCAGTTTTTCGACGCTTCTGCCTGGTTCAAAAAGTATAAAAACCCTTTTTTCATCCTTTAATTTTGCAAGTATTTTTTTTCTTTTTCCTTCTTTTTTAGGCAAAAAACCGATAAAAGTAAATTCCGAAGTATTCAGTCCTGATGCCGATATTGCTGTTAATACGCTTGAAGGACCGGGAATCGGAACTACTTTTATTCCTTTTTCAATACACAAGCGGACTAAATAAAAACCAGGGTCGGATATTAAAGGCGTCCCGGCTTCGCTGACTAAAACGTAATCTCTGCCTTTCATTATACCGCCGGCGATAGCGTCGGCAGCCGATTTTTTATTATATTCGTGATATGGAATTAAGCGGGTTTTAATATGGTATTTCGAAGTTAATATCCTTGTTTTTCTGGTATCTTCGCAGGCTATAAAGTCCGCTTCCCTCATTATTTTTAACGCTCTTATAGTAATATCTTCGAGGTTTCCAATGGGCGTTGCCACGACGTATAATGCGCTCATAAAAATTATGACCAGTCCCTTAAATATCTGAAATCAATATTTATGGTCCGTTCCGAAACTTTTGCTATTAAAGGCATTCGTCTTTTATACTGCGATTTTTTTATTCTTTCGTATATGTTGTTTACGATATTTTCTTCAAATCCTAAAGAAATTACTACTTCGGGCTTGTACATTTTATCTATTAAAAGATACATTATATCGTCGGCAGTTTTATAAGTAAAACCCAGTTCCGATTCATCCGACTGTCCTTCCCATAAATCCGCCGACGGCGGTTTATTTATAATAGTTTTTGGGATGCCGAGATGCTCCGCAAGCTGATAAATCTGAGTTTTATAAATATCTCCTATAGGATTTAAAGCCGAAGCCGTATCGCCGTATAAAGTTCCATAGCCCAGAAGCAGTTCCGATTTATTGCTTGTGCCGAGGACTAAGGAATTTAACTTATATGAATAATCATAGAGAATAGACATCCTTTCCCTAGCCATTTTATTGCCTTTTCTCAGTTTTAAGACGATACCGTCTGTCGCATCGGCATTTTCGCTTCTCTCGGTCTCGTCAGTCTCATTCTTAAAATATTCGTTAATCTGGTTAGATATATCTGAAACGTAATATTTAATTCCGAGGGTGTTTACGACTTTTAAAGCATCCTCAATGCTCGACTTGGAACTGCTTTCATAAGGCATTATTAAAGCCGTTACGTTATCTTTCCCAAGCGCGCTTACAGCCAAAAAGCAGGACGCAGCCGAATCTATGCC
>JAJZLA010000307.1 GCA_021803845.1 bacterium
AAACGGTAACATCCGCTCTATAGTCAGGGTTGGGAGCTTCCACGTGCGCCTCTCCGATAAATTCTAAAGCTTTGTCGTCGTGATTTTCTTCCATATAGCACCTCCTTGAAATTAAATTAGTTTTTTTCCGGCTTAAAAATTAAACCTTAAAACACCGCTCCGCCTAAGCTCGTCGCTATGCCCGTAGCTATCGCGGGAACGGTAAAAATTGCGCCGGCTATGATTAGCGAGATGAATAAAGCCATTGCGCCTTTCGATAATGCCGTAAAAATTCCGGTTAAAACGATAGCTATAGCGGCGAGTATGCCCGGAACTCCCATAATCCAGCCCGTAACGAGCGTCAGTATCGGCGTAAACTCCGAACCGTTTGACGTGCTTGCGTGGGCGTAAGCGGACGTCAAAACTACGGAAAGGATAGCCAGCGCAATAGGTAAAAACCTTGCGTTGACTATTAAGGCGGATTTTAATCTTTCCGGCTTAATTTTTAAACTTGCCTCCTTAAAATAATTTTTAAAGCGTTCTTTGAGCATATAATACCTCCTTTTTAAATGTTTGTATTATTATTATAACAAGTTAGGTATTATGTCAAGAAAAAAATTAAAAATTATTTTTTAATCTAATAAGTTCGGATAAATTGTCGCTTTTAGAGCCGCTTTTTTCGGACTCTTTAACGTCCTTGAACTCAAGCTTTATTTCGCCGGAAATATATCTTATTATGTTTTTCTTAAGTTCTTTTTTGCCGGAAAAAGAAATAAAATCGTCGGCAAGCTTCTGGATAAAAAGCTTTTTAAATCCGTGCGGCATTTGGGCTTTTTTATTCGAAAACAGATCCGCTATGCCGCCGTCGAGATTTACGCTTATCCTGTAATGTTTATCGTTCACTTTAGCTCCTTATATTATAAAATTTAGGTTTACACGCATTTAAGGATATTAATCATCTTTGATAAAAGAGAGACCAAAATAAATGGTAATAGGCAAAAAAATAATCAATAAATCATCAACCCAAAGCGGCATTATAGGAGCTTCGCATACAAAAATAAATAATGCCGCAGCTTCAAGCGGCACAGCGCAAAAAATTAATAAAACTCCGCATATTTCTTTAATCTTTTTGAAATTGACCATTGCTCTTTTCTCCTCTTCTTTAAACCGCCTGCAAAAATCCGATAACGTTCGCATACTCCGGTTTGTCGGGAACGGTTGCATTATAGCGGTTTTTTATATCTTCGGGAATATAATAAGCTCCCCCGCCGGCGATAATGAAATTGTCTGTTTTATCGATTATATTTTTTATTTCCGGAAGCGTAAGCACGGCGTTGATTATCGTATCGGCGTAATCTTGTTTTATATCGGAGATAAATTCGGACAAATCTACTTCCTGCCTGTGGATTTTCGCTTTTTTATCCTGCAAATATTTATTTGCCTCGAGTTCTGGTATAAACATGCCGTTAAACTTGGAACTTAAATATTGGGATATATTATTTGCGAGGATACAAGTTCCAATTCCCGGAATTCCTTTGGAATAATCCCTGCTGGGAGAACCGTTTTTAACGGCGAATATATCGACGGTATTGTATCCAATATCGATTATGACGGCGTTGTCCGTCTTGCCGGCGGAAATCCATATGCCCATTCCCTGAGGAAAAACCATGACTTCTTGGGAGCAAATCTCTCCGTTTACAATAAATTTGGAGACGGCGTTTTTAAGGTTAGATTCTTTCTCTTTGTATTCGCTAATCGACAAAGATACGCAAATCAAATCGGGTCTTATGTTTTCTTTTTCGAAAATATGGAATAAAAGCAACGGCGAATACTTGGTTAAGAATTCGTCGGTTCTCGTAGAAATATTATGGTTTCCGTAAATATCGCCGACGTTATACTTGTTTCCGTTATAATCGTAGCTTTTAGATTCTCCGATAAAGTCGGCGGTTCCGGCTTTGGAAATTATAGACGGGAATTTGGACGATACGTCGCCGGTAGCGTATTTGGTATAGCTATAACCTATGTCCGTCGATAAAATGTTTTTTTCTAATTCCATTGATTGATACCTCCGTAAAAGTTAAGGTTGCATTAATTTTATTTGATAAATTATTAATCCAATAAAAATAATTGTAAGAACAATCGAAAATATAAGGAAACCCACGGTAAATGATTCTCCACTAAAATAATCGAAAAAATTTATGAAAAACTCTATAAAACCGGATTCTTTAAATATTTTCCAAAGCAAAATTACCGCAATTAAAAATAAAACTACAATTCCAAGAACTTCGAATACGGTCAACATTATAACCTCCTTCAATCCCCAATCGATAATATCCAACTCATAATTAATCCCCCATTGCAAAATCCGACAACCGCTCCGTCCCAGTTAAATGGACTGCCCCATAATCGTCCTGTAAGTATGCTATGAGAGTATAAGGGCGCACCGATAAATCCTAAGCCAATAGCAAAAAAAATAGGAACCCCTAAAACAAAAAAAATCAGTGAGAATATCTTTAAAACTAATAATGATATTTCAATTAACTCCTTAATTTTCATAGTCTTCTCCTTATAAAAAATTTAAATACACTTAAATGTAATTAAAAACGCCTAAATGTAATTTTACTTTTAACTACTTTCGACTACATTTAATTACATTCAGCATTTTTAATTACTGATAGTATTATTATTATAATATGTTTGATTAAATGTCAAGGGAAAAATTCAAAAAAAAATATTTTAGAAAATTAAAAATATAGCCACATTTTTAGCGTGTTTGACAGCAATTTGTAACGCATTTGTAATAAAAATTTAACCGCCTTGTAATAAAATCGTCATAATCCTGTAATATTTTTTTGATATAATCGTCATATCTTAATTATAGGAGTGTTATGTTGATGTTAATTATCGAATTAATTTTTGCGACGGCAGAAATATTTTTTCTGGTTTATCTTATCCGTAAAGGAAAGGCGGCAGCTAAAGAAATGCGGAAATTAAAATTGGAAAGACGGTCGGTTATGAATTTAAAAGAAATGCTCGAAGAAGATTTTATACCGGAAATAGAAGCGGCAAAAAACAAAATTATCGACGAGTTTTCGCAAGGATTATATAATTATCATTTATCGCGGAAGGAGGTTATAAT
>JAJZLA010000308.1 GCA_021803845.1 bacterium
ATACCGACGTCCCGTTGCCAAGAGCGTTAAAAAAAACTTTCTTGCATTTATCTTTTTTTAAATTGTGCGGTTTTAAAAAGGTTGTAGGATGGAAACAGTCGATAATAGATAATAAAAAAAATAAGAGCGCAGATACAGTAGAAAGCGAATATTACAGGTACTTGAGGATTGCGGCTGAAGGCAGGAATAATAATGAAGCCAGGAATTTTTCCGAGCCAAATAGTGTTTTTCTAAATTTAGATTACGCAAAACCAGACGTTAATAAATTAACCGAAGATTTTAATATAAAAGAAGATTATATAAGCATAGGCATAGGCGGATTATATGAAATTAACAGGCATTTCAACAAACGATATGCAGACGTTATAGGGTTGATAGCCGATAAATTTAACGATATGGGTTTTGTTTTAGTCGGCGGGGAAAAAGATTACGATGAAGGAGAAAAAATAAAAAACGGATTAAGCGGTGAATTGGCTAAAAAGGTTGTAAATATATGCGGAAAGAGCAGCGTAATAGAATCTGCATATATAATAGGAAACGGCTTGATTTATATCGGCAACGATACCGGGACAACCCACCTTGCCGCAATGGCGGGCTGTCCCGTATTGGCGATATTTTCGGCAAGAGAAAAAAAAGAAAAATATTTTCCTTTCGGTAAAAATAATATAATTATAAGAAAAAACGTCGAGTGTGAAAATTGCGGTTTAAAAGTTTGCGCAGAAAAAAATACAAAGTGCATAGATGTTATATCCGTCAAAGAAGTGTTTGATTCTGCCGTAAAATTAATATATAATAAAAAATTTAAGTAAATTTAATAAATAATATATAGGAGATAAAAGAGCATAGTGATAAATAGTTTCAGAAAAAATTTACCGAATGTTGCTTTATTTTTTGTCGTTTTAAGTATTTTGATACTTTCGTTTAACGTCCATATAATTCCTCATCCGCCTTTTCTTGGAGTATTCAGGGAAATAAATTTTTTAGAAATATCGTTTATACCCATCGATATAATTGCTTTTATAGATTTTTTATTTTTTAGAGGATATAAAAAAATAGAGCTTTTTTTTATATTTTTTTTATTGCTTGCGGTTATTTTTTTTGTTTCTATAATAGCAAACCATAACTTTTTTTTAGAAAGCAATCTAAAGGAATTTACGCTTTTTTTAATGAGTTTAGGATATTTATATTGTCTTGTTTATATTATAGGATATAACGGCAATAGAGAATACTTTAATAAATATATAAATATCATTACTTTAACTTTTGTTATAGCCGGAATTGTTTTATCTGTATTCGGCTTTATCGAAATATCTAATTTAATTAAAACTAATTCTTTCTGGGAATTATTCAGGCCTGATTTTAAAACAACGGCAAACGGTCTTGCTATAGCCGTAGGCGCATCCGTACACAGTTATATAAATAACGTTATGATGATATCATCTACCGTTACGGTGCCGAGGATGCCGGTATATTTTAGTTTTATAGTTATTTTATCGTTAGGTTTTTTATTTTATTTACTAAAAAAAACTAAAAGTTCAAAATATTTTTGGTTTTGGTCTATTTTTTTAATAGCCTTAATTGTTTTTTTTATTAAAGTTTCTTTTATGTCGTATGAAAGGTCGTCGTTTTTATACCCTTTTATCGCTTTATGTTTTATGATGGCGGTTTCTATAGCATTTATAAAAAAAATAAAAGATTTTAAGCCTGCTTTAACTATATTTTTCTTGCTCTTTTTGCTTATATTTTTCTCCGCATCTAGCAAAAATTTATTATTTAAATTCGGCATTCGTCATAAATTTAATTTAATTCGGTTGAGTTATTTTAAAACGTCTAATGAAGCATATAATAAAGCATACAATGAAACATATATAGAAAAATATAGGGGCGGGAGGGTTTTATCGTCGCCGACCGAAAACGTATATAAAATAATGCCTGTAAGTTTTGATAAAAAATCTTTAAAGGTTATTAAAAAGTCGCCAAATTTTCTTCAAAATAGACTAAGGCTTTATATGATGTCTATTGCAGTTATGCTGAGAAATCCTCTTTTCGGAACAGGATACGGAGTAAAAGGCATGTCTTATTTTGAATATAAAAGCGGACTTTACAAAAAGTTTTATGGAGGCGGTTTTGATCCGACGGACGCGGAGTCTGGAAATATGTTTATATCGGCAGGTGATTATGCCGGACTGCCTGGGTTGATTTGTATTGTTTTGATATATGTTTATTTTTCATATATGGTTATTATGTCCGTGAAAAGGATTAATGATAAAAATTATTACTTGGTATTGTTATCAGTGGGATTATGGGGAAGCTTAACCGCTCAATCGTTCAATGATTTAGTGCTTATGTGGCTCCCTGATTTATTTATTCCAATGACTGCGTTTGGATTAGTTTTTTTGATTTATAAAAAGATTAAGATTAACAGCGATAACGACGCACGTTAGAGTAGTTATAGAGTTATAGCATAATTATATATAATTATTATTGTTTCATTATTTCGTCTATTTTATCCAAAACAGCTTTGACGGTTATTCCCGAAATATCGAACCTGTCGTCGTAGCCCCGTCCTAATGTTGAAGTGATATAGTCATATTCTTTAAGGTTTTGTTCTATATAAGGGTGAAAAACGGCGGCATAATTGTTATTTCCTATCTGTCCAGGATAAGGAACGAAATGTCCGTATGACGCTTCGCCAGTGGAGATTACTATTACGGCGGGTTTTAGGGCTGGGGCTGAGGTTGGAGACGGAAAGCCGGCCGGCATATAGGGGGCGTCAGGCGCGGATGTTGTAAAAGCGGTTTGATAAGTTAAATCCGTTAATGTTGAGTTTTTATCGAAATAATTTGATTTAATTGTTTTTACAGTACTTGCGTTTGCCAGCGCCATTGCGATATGAGGCGCCATAGTTTCGTTGGAGATAACCAAAGAGGCGTCTTTGACGATATAGAGCAGTTCTATGAGCGAGATTTTTCCTACGGCGTCGGTAAACGAGGCGTTGTCTGCAAGGTCGGACGGAAAATGTTTTTTAAATTCGGCGGCGTCGTTTAATTCGCTTTTTCCGCCGCACAAGACTATGTGAAAGCCGTATTTTGTATGGAGATAGCGGGCGGTTTCGG
>JAJZLA010000309.1 GCA_021803845.1 bacterium
GAAAAGGTTTTATGCTGAACGGATTTTTAAGCAATTTTTACATATCCGGAGACGATTACCATATAGTAGGGGTGGATATAGGAGGAACTTACAAAAAATTCTGCAAAATATTTAACGGCGACTATATTGAAATCGACCTCGACGGCTCATACTGCATAAATCCTTTTCCGCCTAAAAAATATTTCGTCAAAGAAATAAACGGAGAAGAAGCTTTCGACCCAGATATTATGGTTTTTTTGACAGGCATAATAGGATTGATGGCGGAGCCCGAAAAAAAATTATCTCCAAACGACAGAACCATAATAGCGAGGGCGGTTCAGGTGGCTTACGACAACATAGAAGATTATGAAGATATGCCTATAATATCGGATATAAACAACATTTTATTCGATTACGGTGAAGCTAGGGATATTTTAGATAAACAAAGGGCTATGGAAATGGGTAAAAATCTGTTTCAGTGGACGGATATTTCTTCTCCTTACGGAATGCTTATAAACAGGAAGACCGGCATAAATATTGATAATAAAATAGTAATATTTGACCTGCAGAAGTTAAAAGGACACGAAGATTTGCAAAAAGTAGTGTTCGCAATTATAAAAAATATATCTTTTAAGAAAATGTACGATAAATCTGCAAAAGTTTTTTTCTTTTACGACGAATGTTGGGAATTTATGAACGACCCTAAACTCGCGGAATTAATAATGCATCTCTACAAAACGTCGGCGAAATGGGGTTCTATGGTATGGAGCATTACGCAGGAGCCGGGCGATTTGTTAAAGGCCGGCGCCGTAGGTAAAAGCATAATAGAAAATTCGTCGGTAAAAATATTCTGCCAGCTTGACGGGGGAGTTTCGGAAAACGACTTAAAAACATGCGGATTAAACGAAAAAGAGATAAATATCGTAAAAAATCTTAAAGTAGTCAAAGGTCATTATTCAGAATATCTTTTAAAATTCGGAAAAGATTCGTCGGTTATAAGAAATTCCCCAGACCCTTTTGAATACTGGCTTTGCTGTAAATCGTCCGAAGACGAAGAGTTAGAAAGACGAATAGAACGGCTTTATCCGGATAAAACCTTAAAAGAACGGCTTTATATTCTGGCGGAAAAATATCCTAACGGACCGTATGGGATAAACGGATAAACGGATAAACGATATATACCGGATAAATAAGCTGTTATACGGCATTATTTAGGACTATAACGTATGCGCCGTTGCGGCAGTTCAAAAATTTAAGGAGGATGAAATGAAAAAATTAATTAAAAACAAACCGATGATAGCAGCCGTTATCGTAATTTTTACGGTTTCGGCTTATTTAACCGGCGTTTCGTACGGTTTGCCCCTGCCTATTCCGGATATAACCGCTATATCGGGACAGATCCAGTCGGTAGAAACTGCCGCAAACGGAGCGTTTTCGGCGTTGCAGGGATTGGCAGGGACTCTCGGCTATGCTCCGGGGGCAGGCGGAGGACCTCTTTTTAATCCCGGTCCCGGACTTTCGGAAGCAATGGCGACCGTAGATAAACTGACGGCCGACGTTTCCAATATGCAGGAGGAGTATCAAAACATATTAATAAATTTCGATAAAATAAGCCATTTAGCGAATTCGGTTGAAGATGCCGTAGACAGTATAAATAATTTGAATAATCGGATTAATTCGGCTTTTAATCAGATTCCGCAAGATTTAACGGCAAGCGACGTTCAAACAGGTTCTTTGCAAAATGCGGCATCAGGCATTAATTCGGACATTAATTACGAATCTTCCGAATACGGAAATATTGTTTCGGCGGCTTCAGACGAAAACGCTAATAATCCGTCGGTTTTTGTTTCGGGAGGTTCTGCAGGCGGGCAGGCGGGTTCTTTAAATAAATCTGATCTAGAAAACGGTTCCGCTTTATTTTCTCAAGGTGCAATTTTTAATTCGGCGGGAAATTCCGGAAACCCTTCCGAAACTATAAACTGTTCGTCTATTAACGGCGGCTATACTTTTGATTCAAGCGGAAATCCCGTAGGCGGCTGTACGGATTTAGCGGAAGGATTTTTGGACGATACCGCATCATCGGGGCTTTATAATGCGGGCTTGTCTGCTGCAAGAGCGCATAAGGCCGAACTTGAAGGTTCCGAATTTATGGACGAAATTTCGCAAAACGCTTTAAAAAACAGCAGCAACTATTATGCTTATCAAAGTTCTATTTTGACTACTATAGCGGAAGAAAACGCCGCAAGTTTAAAAAATTTGGGCTATATGGAAAGCCAGCTTAAACAGATAGAGATTGATAAATCCGCGGAAGAAATTAAAAAAGAGCATACGGGTTCCGTGATTCTGCCGCAGACTAATCCGACCCCGGGTTTAAATTATTACACGAAAACGACTATGTAAAAAGCAAAAAAATAAAAATTAAGAAATTTCAAAAAACCGAAATTAAAGCAATGAAAATGCAAATATACAAAATATATAACAAATTTAACGGTAATAATTTGAGCTATAATTTTTTAATAAATCTTGCCGCATTGTTGACCGTAATTTTTGCGCTAAATTTTTGCTGTATTTTTTACGCAAAAAACTGTTATGCGGCTAATCCGCCGGCCTCAGCCTCTTCTTCAAAAAAAGGAGGGTCGCAGTCGAATAATACGGAAGTAAATAAGTCCGCCCTTTCAATATCCAAACTTAAAAACGGCGAAGATTTAAGCATGCTTTCAATTGATTCTATCCCTCCGGCGCTGAATAACGATTCCGAACTCAGCGCTTTCGTTACTTATATGTTCTATTTTTTATTCGCTCTCGGAATAGTTCTTTCTTTTTTTGAAGGATACCGCGCGGAATTAACCGGAGCCGTTTTTAATTATTACGGACTGTTCTTAAGAACGGCGCTGATAGCTATAGGCTTCCTTTCATGGAAACAGACGGGGCAGTCTAATTTTGCACAGCTTATATTGACTTTAGCAGATAAAATTCAGCTTTATCTTATAAAACAAAACATATTGGGAATAGGACAGTCGGTTTCGCAGATAGTGTCTTCTATTTCGGGCAGTCTTCATTCCGTTTCGATACCTACCGTTTCTTCTAACGGCACCGCATCCGTAAAAAGCGGCTGGAATTTAAATCCCG
>JAJZLA010000310.1 GCA_021803845.1 bacterium
TAGCCTTTGAATCTATGGTATAAGCATTTTGAGCCGTAATCATGTCAACCATCTGCCCTACAAGATTTACGTTAGACATTTCCAAAAACCCCTGCTGGAGCGTTCCAAGCCCGTTTTGATTTGGCGTACCGACCTGCGGAACGCCTGAAGCCGAAGTTTGAAGATAAAGATTGCTGCCTATGCTGTTAAGTCCCGCCGGATTAATAAAATTTGCAAGGCTAATAGTTCCGATTTGAGCCGGATTAGTTTGTCCGGATATGACCGCCGTAACCGTTCCGTTTTCGGAAATAGTAACCGACGTAGCGTTAGGCGGTATGGTAATAGCAGGAACCAGCGGATATCCGTTAGCATCTACTAACTGACCCTGTGAATTAGTATCGAATGTTCCGTCTCTGGTATATGCCGTTTCGCCGTCAGGAAGCTGCACCTGAAAAAAACCCTGACCCGAAATTGCGATATCTAAGGGATTAGAAGTCTGCTGAAGATCGCCCTGCGTAAACTCTTTTTCTATAGAAGATACTTTAGAACCGAGACCTATTTGAATTCCGGTAGGCGACTGAGTATATTCCGAAGAATAAGCGCCCGGAGATTTAATAGTCTGGTAAAAAAGGTCTTCGAAATTGACCCTCGATTCTTTAAAACCGGTAGTGTTGGTATTTGCAAGATTGTTTGCTATGTTGTCTATTTCTATCTGCTGCCCCTCCATTCCCGTCGCCGCCGTCCATAAAGCTCTCATCTAATGAATAACCTCCGTAATTGTATAATTAATCTATTAATATATTAATTTATACCGCCGCTCCAACGGTGTTAATAGCGGTATTATCTACCGTCGAATATGATTTTAACGCCTGCATCATATTGTTATACGTTTCCGAAATATTTATCATCCGGACCATGCCTTTGATTTCGTTTACGTTGGATTCTTCGATATAACCTTGAAGTATATCGGGATTTTTATTTTCGACAGGAGCGCCTGAACTTTTAGTTTCGGAAAACAGGGTGTTTCCGTATTTAGATAAATACTGCGGGTTTTTAAAATTAGCAATTAATATCGTACCCGAATACATTTCGTTGCCGGTCTGCGGATCGGTAAGACTTATTTCGCCCGAACCGCCGATAGTTACGTCCGAACTTCTTTCGTTAAGAAAGATAGGTTTTTTAAACGTGCTTAAAACCGGATACCCTTCCTGAGTTACAAGCTCTCCCGCCTGATTAAGCGAAAATACGCCGTTTCTAGTATATTTAACGCCTGTCGGAGTTGAAACTACGAAATATCCGCTGCCTTTAATGGCAAGGTCGAGTCTGTTGCCCGTTTTTTTTAATGCACCCTGGGACATATTGTTATAAGTATTTAAAACAATAGGATACGCTTTATCGACAAGCGGTTTATTTTCGCCGGATTCGTTTGCGTTTATGGCTTTTTGCGATAAAAATTCGGCGAAATTAACGTTTGTGCTTTTATAACCAGCCGTATTGACGTTTGCAAGATTATTGGTAACAGCGGAAAGTTGTCGTTCTACCGCCAATATTCCGCTCAAAGTTATATAATAACCGCCGTTCATCTTTTAAAACTCCGGTAATTACAATGGTAATTGCAATAATTAAATTAATCTATTAAAAAATCTAAACAAAAACTATGGAATATATAAATCTTATTCTATATAATTCAATGCAATAAATGTGCCATAAAAAAGGGAAAAAATTTCCCAAAATAGTTAATTTCCTACAAACGCAGGCGGGAGTGAGCAAATAAATAAATCTGACACCTTTAAAAGATACCTTTAAAAAAAAATGCTATTGATATAGCAGGTAGGAATGATATACAATATTAATGAATATTATGGAAAAAAATAAACTTGCGGTTATAATTTCCGAAGATAAGCATTTAGGTCATATTGCCGGATTGATAAAAGCGGCGGCGAAAAAAGGCGGCGATATATCCGTGTCTGTTTTTATTACCGATAAAGGTGTTTTTTTGACGGAAAATAAGGAATTTATTTCCCTTTTAAAAGAACTGGGCGGTATAATTGATAATATTTCCGTTTGCGAACACTCATGCAACGTAAACGGCGTAGTTTTTCTTGATGAAATTTTTAACTATTCTTCGCAGTTCGAAAACGCAAAAATTATTAACGAACTTAAAGAAAACGACAGAGCTTTGCTATTCTAATATAATATAAATTTTATTTTTTATTTCTGTTCTTAAAACATGTTCGATATAAAAAAATTAAAAGAAAATCCGGATATCAATATATATTCAAAAAAGCATGAAATACACTCTATACTTAAGGGTTTTGCCAATCAAAAAAAACCGGTTATTATTTATCCCGTTCCTTTTAACGACGAATATATGACTAATATTCTAAAAGTAAAAGACGATACTTTAACCGTCGATTCCCTTATTCCAAAGTCGGGAAATTTAAAAATGGTAGAGTCGTCTTATTTAAAAATAGCTTTTAAGTTTTCCAATAACGACCATTTTTTTCTGTCTAAACTTTATAATTACGAAAAAGACGGGGATTAT
Organism: bacterium; assembly: GCA_021803845.1. The sequence goes on from JAJZLA010000310.1 coordinate 2,525, forward strand.
TTCGTATTCGATATTTACAAGCCGATTGAAATATTATCTTTAGAAAAAAGAAAATTTTTCAGGGTAGAACCTTCCATTAGCGAACCTGTTATCGTATCTTTTTTTTATAACAATAAATATGTAGAAACACGGCTGTACGACTTGTCCGGCGAGGGTTTTTCTTTTTTATTGGATTTTCCTTTAGAAAAACATACGGTGTTGGAAAACGTTAAGATTAAGTTTCCGCTCGGACTTCCGGAAGTTGTTCTGAGACTTGAAATAATGTCTAACGTCAGGCTGGATAATTTAAAATATAAAACCGGCGCTAAAGCTATAAATATAAAGCCTGCACAGCAGGATATACTGTTTAACTATATTTTTAAAAGGCAGAGAGAGATAGTAGCCGCAATAAAAGGAACGGTTTAGCGAAGGCTTATTTTATCGTCCAGTTTGTATAAAAACGCAAAAATATTCGCTATGGCTTTATAAAGTTCCGGCGGTATTTCCTGATATATATCAAGTCCGTCGAGAATATCCGCAAGTGCGTCGTTTTGGGTAATCGGTATATTTTCTTTTTTAGCTATCTCTAATATTTTTTCGGC